>JAYVQZ010000493.1:0-3737 GCA_043776735.1 Deltaproteobacteria bacterium
TATCTTGGCTTCCCTGCAATTGGCTATGGAAGCGTGGAGTCCACCCTTGGTGCAATCCAAGGAAAGCTGATTGGGACTATTCTCCCGTTGGCCTCCATTCTCGGGCTTGTGTTTGCAGGCCTTTCCTTCGCAGCAGGTTCCCCGAATGCCCGTAACCATCTCATGCTGGCTATTGTGGGAGCGGTCGTGGGTTTCGGAGCACCCAGCATTATCGCGTTCATTCGCGGCGTGGTTCAATAAATGAGGACCACCTCTGTCAGTAAATGCCTGGACAAACGGCTGCTTTTATTCGGATTCGAGGTCTTCGACCTGCTTGCCGTTTTCCTAGTGCTCTCTGTTCTGAATTTCATCTTCGGATCGTCTTCGATGAAGCTGCTTTTCGTTTGGCTTCCAACAGTGTCACTGGCCGCGCTTCTTCGATTTGGTAAAAAAGGAAAGCCGGACAAATTTCTCATTCACTGGGTCCGGTTTCAGATTAAGCCAGGTTATTACTCCGCCTTTAAAGAACCCTCCACCATTGAACTTTCACCCTCACTAGGGAGATCAAAAAAATGACCGCATTGGCTGATCAACTCCAGATTTGGGGAATAGACGAGGGGAAGATTATTTTCTCCGACGGGTCTTTAGGGTTTGGACTCAAGCTTACCGGGGTCGATGTCTCCACCTGGGATGATTCAAGAATCGATAAACTTGCAACGCAGTTGAATACTTTCTTAAATGGTCTACCCGCTGGAATTGATTTCCAGATCGTTCAGGACATTGAGCCCGCTTCCACCCAGATATTGGAAGAAAACATAAAACTCGGCGCGAAAGCAACCGATCCCCTTGTCTTGGCGCTTCACCACGAGCGAGCGGATGCTCTTAAGTTGGAGATCGCTGCTGGCTCGCTCCCTCAGAACACGTTGCGCCTGTTTGTTCGAAGACCAATGCCTGGGAGTGTTTTTAAAAAACCTAAATTCTTTTCGCAACCGAAAAGCTTTGAACCTATCGCAAGGGAAGTATTCTCCCGTGAACATCGTGCAGTTTGTCATTTAGAGGCGGAGATGTCCGCCAGCCTTGTAAATTTGGGAATTCGCGTGGAGCCATTTTCTGGGCGAGAGGTTACAGAGCTAGTTTATCGCCAATGGAACCCCCTGAGAGACGAAGCGCTTCTTCCTTATGACCCTGAGGATATTCGTTCTTCGCTTCTTTTTACCGATGTCGCGGTCAGCGAAAGAGGATTCTCCCTTGGAGGGATGCACCACCGGGTAGTTTCTCTTAAACTCATGCCGGATTGCACCTACGCCTCGATGGCCCGAGCGCTTGCCTCGTTACCATTTGGCTCCCGTCTATTTCTGTCAGTTCACGTTCCAGACCAGCAAAAAGAACTCGAAAATCTTCAGACATCGAGGCGGCTCGCTTTCTCGATGGCGCGCGGAAAGCGTGAAGGAGTCTCAGATATTGAGAGCGAAGCGAAGCTTCAAGATCTCGAAGCCCTAATCTCCGAGTTAGTCGCCCAGGGCGAGAAGGTCTTTCACAGCAGCCTCAATATTGTTTTGAAGTCTGAAAATGATGAAGAACTTAGAGATCAGGTTTCCATGGCCATTTCAGCGATTCGGGAACTCTCCGGAGCCGAAGCGATGGAGGAGAGCCTTGCGGCCTTCGACATCTTTTCAGAGTGCTCCCTTCCAAATGCGCGATGCCGGGAAAGATCGCGTCGCATAAAGACATCAAATCTGGCCGATTTCCTTCCCGTGTTTGGACCTTGGTCGGGATTCGAAGTTCCCCGTATCCTTCTTAAGACTCGCGGAAACGAACTATTTCTGATGGATCCCTTTTCGAAGGAACTGTCCAACTACAACCAGATTGTTGCGGGAGGGTCGGGTAGCGGAAAGAGCTTTCTGACGAATATTCTGCTGCTTCAGACTCTTAAGGAAAACCCCAGAATCTTTATCGTTGATATCGGAGGGTCCTATCGCAAGCTCTGTGACAATCTCTCGGGACAATACATCCCTTTCTCTTTAAGTGAACAGTTCGCATTGAATCCATTCGATTTGCCGTCTGACGAGACGTTTCCTTCAAGCCAGAAAATTAAGTTTCTCGTGGGCTTGGTGGAGATGATGACACGGGAAGATGGGGAAGAGTCTGTTGGGCGTTTGGAAAGAGCGGAGATCGAAGAAGCCATTCAAGAAGTCTACAGGCGAAATCCCAAACCCAGAATGACTCACCTTCGGGAGCTACTACTGAAGCATGAGTCGCCTGACATCAACAAGTTCGGAAAGATTCTGGGACCGTGGAGCGGAGATTCCCCCTATGGCCGTATGATCGACCGAGAAACCTCAGTATCTCTTCAACGGACAACGGTTTGTTTCGACCTTAAGGGGCTTGAGTCCAATCCCGACCTCCAGGCGGTCTGCCTCTACCTCATTACTGACTACGTTTGGAGGGAGGTCCAGAGAGATAAGAATGTAATGAAATTTCTCGTTTTCGACGAATGTTGGAAACTTTTAGAAAACCCGTCCGGAGCTGCTTTTATAGGCGAAGTCTTTCGGACATTTCGAAAGTATTTCGCCTCGGCCATCGCAATTTCTCAAAACATCGACGATTTCGCTAAATCTCGTGTGTCCCAAGCCATTTTGCCCAACACTTCTATCCGATGGATTCTCATGCAAAAAGGCGCTGACCAAGAGCGCCTAAAGGAAGTCTTGCGGCTCAATGACACTGAGGCTGCCCTAATCGCTTCTCTACATCAAAGGCGGGGCGAGTATTCCGAAGCATTCTTGATGGCTGAAGACAATCGGACCTTAGTTCGAGTTGCTCCGACTCCACTGGAATATTGGATCGCGACAACTGATCCGAGAGATCTCGCCTTTATTCAAAAGGAAGCCACTTCGGGAAAGCCGCAACTCGAATTACTTCGCGAACTGTCCATTCGTTACCCCAAGGGGATTGTCGCCAGAAAAATGACTGACCAATCGTAACTTTAAAAAACGGAGAAACAATAATGCACACGGTACGAATGATCTACGTAATGGGACTCGCCCTTACAGCCCTTTCCCTTTTTCCTGGCTGCGCGGAAAAAGAAGAACAGCCTAAGAAGGTAGTTTCAGATGGCACTTTCAGCGCCACGGCGGAAGCCCTGCCTGAATTTAACAAATATCAAATTCGCCTTAAATGGGACGCGGGAGCCACGCCGCAGCTTTGGCTTCTCGATCGGTACGAAGTGGGTCAGAAGGATAAAGCCCGCGAGACTATCATCGTCGATGGAAAACAGAGCGATTTTACCGATTCGGAGATCGAATCTGGAAAGCAGTACATCTATTACCTAATCGCCCAAGGGGCTTTCAAATACGGCCTTAAAGCCGAAGTAAAAGTGCCCAAGGATATGGAGTTGAAAGGTGAAGTGCGAAACCTGGATTTCACAGGAGTCAGTCGCCTGTATTTGAGAGAGGGGACCAAAATCATCACCGACGGTAATAACCTCAACATCGACGTAACAGAATTAAACGTCGAACGCGGATTTATTGAGACCTTCCCGGCGTCCCAGAAAGCGCAGCCCAATAACAACGGTCGTGCTGGGGGGACGATCACTGTCAAAGCAGTGAAGGCTCACGGAATCCTCCAGATCGTCGCCCATGGGGAAGGCGCGGGTGCGGGCGCAAATGGCCCGAATGGTCATGATGGTGCGCAGGGTCCGCAGGGCGTTCCCGGTATTTACGAAGTGAAACCCAATGATCAGCTACCAGTGCAGAAAGACG
>JAYVQZ010000494.1:0-3722 GCA_043776735.1 Deltaproteobacteria bacterium
CTTAGAACAACAGGCCTGTTTTTTTTGACGGCCTGTGCCGAAATAGTAGGGTGCTACCTTCCCTACCTTTGGCTGAGGCAGGGGAGGACCGCTTGGCTCTTGTTGCCTTCCGGCATCTCGCTGGCAGCTTTCGCCTGGCTCCTAACTTTGCACCCCACGGCAGCAGGGCGAACCTACGCTGCCTACGGCGGAGTCTACGTCGTTACCGCACTAATTTGGCTTTGGCTCGTCGAGCAGCAAATGCCCGATCGGTGGGACTTCGTCGGGGCTCTTATGAGTATCGCAGGTATGGCGATCATAGCTTTTGCTCCTCGAACGAGCTGAAAGTCTCAGCGTTATTTATTTGCGGGCTTGAGGTCAAGGTGCTGATCGCTTGGTTCCCACGAAATGCTGTGCTTGGGGATTGGAGTTCTGGCCGGTGCGGTTACTCGCGAAAAATCGTCGGCTGGGCACTTTCGCACCGAATCGACGGCGAGCTGACGTTGGCGGCGCTGAGAGACGCTATCACTAAGCGTAAGCCGCCTCGGGGGGTGTTTCACCACTCGGATCGCGGAGTGCAATATGCTTATGGCGAGTACGTGAAGCTCCTCGAACAAAACTGAATTATCAATCCATAAATCGCTTTTTTTAGTTCTTGGCGTAGCCGTTCTTCTTCTTCCATGAAGCCCTCAAACGCAATTCCCATGCCTCAAACGGAGCACCAATGAACACGAAGCTCGCTAAACTCAATGCATCATCCGCTGCTGACGAAGCTCTCGACCGAATGCTGATTCGGGTCAATGAGGGATTCGCCGGAGGCAAAGTCACCAAGACTCAGCTCACCTCCTGGATCATTTTAGGTTTTGAAAAGTCGTATATCGAAAAGTCTCTACTCTCGATTCGAGAAGATCATTTTGACGAAGTTTCCTATCTGGAGTCCGTCGTCGCGACCCTTAAACGGTCTAAGAAGGAAGGGCATCCCCATGCCGATATCGACTCAATGCTTTCCCGATTCCGCGTTCCTAAAGCAACGAAGCGTTTGAAGACGCTGGTCACCGGCCAAAGGGCCGACTCAAAAAAAGACCCGTCCACTTCGGACAAATAACCCACAAAAAAATAGGAGTCCCGATGAAGGAGAATCGAAGCGGCGTATTGCCGTTCCCGCTTCTTAACCAAAAATCCTCTGAGCCCTTAGACAATAAATTGGTCGTACCCATCCTTTCTACGCCCAAAGAACTTGCCGAAATTTTGCGAGTCTCTCCTAAGACCATCTACTACTGGGTGACCCGTAATGAGATTCCTTTCGTCCGCGTCGGACGTCATATTCGCTTTATAATTCAGGATGTTATGGCCCACTTCTCTGAGAGAACTGGGGAAAGGGCACCAGCTTGCCTTCAACGATCCAGCGCGATACAAAATGGATTCTCGGGGTCTTTGAAAAGCGGGCATGCAACCAGACTAGGAAGTTTTGCTTCTTCCACGAAGGAGTAAAACAATGTCGATTATTAAACGTAGTAACAGTTACCAAGTTCGGCTTGAAGGCATCGATGGCCGAATCCTGAGCAAAACCTTCAAAACAAAAATCGAAGCGCGGGAACAGGAAACCCTGTGGAAGCGTGAGAAACAAGAAGGGGCCTTAGGCACTTACGCTGAAAGACACCTCACCTTGAAGGAGTTTTTCGAAGAGTGGTTCAAGAATGTCGTGGAGGAAACTCCCGAGCATATGCGAACTGGTTGGAGAAAAGCTCAGAAGCAGCTCTTTGACGATTATGTGTCGCCGCTTATCGGAGCACATAAGCTGAGAGAGCTTCGACCTCATCATGTTCAGCAGGTGCTCATTCAGATGGCGAAGTTGGGCAAGTCTGATCAGACCAGGGTTCACGCTTTCGGTCTTTTGAGAAAAATGTTCAACGACGCTATTGAGATCTACCAGTACGTGACCTTCAATCCGGCACTTAACAAGTTCAAACCAAAGATTGTAGTAAGGGAAACTACGCACCTAAACTTGGAGCAAACCAAAACCCTACTGACTCACGTAGATGGCAAGAAATATGGTCTTGCGATCTGGATTCAGCTCTACATGGGTCTTCGGGTAGGTGAGCTTCAAGCATTAAGGTGGGAAGACGTTGACCTAGAAGAGGGCAGAATAACGATACGGCGGACGTTCGTTCGCAAGGTGAAGGCTTTTAGAGACTACCCCAAGGGTCGAAAACAGCACTCGCACAACCTTCCCCCGGAACTCTGGGAGAAGTTGTTGAGTGCTCGTCCTAATTCCCATTGGGATTTAGTAGTCACTTCACCCAAGGGAAACTTGATTCCGTATCTTTGGTATCTGCGAGCTTTGAAGCGATATTGCACAGAGCTTAATATACCTAAGATTAGGACTCATGGACTGCGCCATTCGACTTCTGAACTCTATATTAGTCACGGAGCGAGCCGAGATGATCTAAGAGCACTCTTTGCTCACTCGTCGCTCAAGGTGACTGAGAGATACCTTCACGGAAAGGACACCAACCTTGCGAAGGTGTCTAACCTCATCCAACTGTTCCCAGTTAGTACCGACCCAAAATCGACCCAAATCAAGAGTTGCGGGTAACTAAGTTCTCGCCGCTCCGCATCTTGTAATTGATTTTACGAGGAAAATTGGAGCGGGTGACCAGGTTCGAACTGGCTACCCTCAGCTTGGAAGTCGGTAAGGGCCGAAAATTGGGGAAAATGGTTTCTCCAATTATTTGGCGTAATTAGTAAAAATCATAACAACTTATAGCGAAGTTTCAGTTCTGGTTGGTCCCGGTTGAAAAGAGATATTCGCGGTGAGTCGTGACCCCAAAATGACCCCGTTCGGTACAAAACTGAAAAGCTGCGGGCCATGATTTTGGGCCATAATATAAACTTCTGCGTCCCCGCCTTGAACTCGTTAGTCTAGCTCGTTGCTTCCCTAAATGTTCCCCAAACTAGAAGTCGAATTAAAGGATCTTACTCCGTCGGCGTTGACCCGGTGAGCGACCCGACAGATGGGTTCGAACAGGTCGGGGCGGCGGGAATTGAACCGCGTCCTGGTAAACTATCGTCGAGATTACGAATTCGAACAAACCTAAACACTTAAGTCAGTCGCAACCTCCACACAGATCCACCAAAATACGCTGAATCAGGGTGAGGTTGATCGCAAATGATCGTAGCCGGGTTCGGGGCTACCGGAATTGAATCCGATCTTCAAATGGCTTTTCGTGAGCGGTTTGGTTTTATTTTTAGTCAATGGGTCAAGACTAGAAAAATGCCCTTAATTCGGCCTCTAGGGCCTTAGCGATTTTCTCGAGCATGATAAGAGTTGGGATCTTATTCCCCTTCTCAATGTCCGATAGATAGCCTTTGGAAACCTTCAGTCCCCGTGCGAGCTCATTGAGCCCAAGCCCTCTTTTTGTACGAATCTCGGCAATTCGACGTCCCAACGTTTTCCCAAGCTGGCTCATATAATTATTTCTACTAAAACAAATGATGGACAGCTATAGGAATCAGTCCTATAGTGTTCTCCATTAGAGAACTGTTAAGGAGGTAATCATGTTTAAAATATTCGAATTTTGGGGATGCGTAATGTTTCTTGTCGCCACCCTTCAATTCTTTGTGAGCCCAAGAAAGGCCCTCCAGGAAACCTACGATGTATTGGTCTCACCAAGCCCACGCATCGTAAAAAGGCACCTTGTTCTCCCGCCTTCCAAGGAAATAAGAAAAAAACCAAACCCGCA
>JAYVQZ010000495.1:0-14675 GCA_043776735.1 Deltaproteobacteria bacterium
AAGACTCTTCTCCATGACATTGAGGCAATCCACTTTGTTTAGAATTAAAAGCGAGGGAATGTCACCAGCCTCGATCTCACCGAGCACCGTACGCGTCACTTCCAGCTGCGGGCGAAAGGCAGGATCCGAGGCGTCCACGACGTAGAGCAACAAAGAGGCATCTGCAGCCTCATCCAACGTAGAACGAAACGATGCCACCAGATCATGCGGCAATTTTTGAATAAAACCTACGGTGTCAGAAACTAGGGTGCGCGGGAAAATATCCGGCTGCATTGCCCGAACGGTGGTATCAAGCGTGGCAAAAAGTTTATCAGCCACCAAAACTTCATTGCCCGTAAGCGCCCGCATCAAAGAAGACTTGCCCGCATTGGTGTAACCCACCAACGCCACACTCAACTGATTGTGCCTGCGGTCTCGGCGGTGAACGTGCTCACTACGGATGCTCTCCAGCTCGTCTAAGAGCTCTGCTACTCGGTCGCGAATACGGCGCCGATCGAGCTCATAGGCCGTCTCGCCAACGCCCTTGGATCCGATCCCACCTCCTTGCCGCTCACCTCCGCCAGTGGCCCGTAGTCTCGGCGCCAAATACTTAAGGCGGGCAATCTCCACCTGAAGCTGAGCTTCGCGTGTTTTAGCGTGGCGATGAAAAATCTCCACGATAACGCCAGTACGATCGAGCACCTCAACGCCCGTGGCCTCTTCTAAATGTTTTAGTTGATTGGGCGTAAGCTCCTGATCGAAAATTACTTTGGCGGCGAGCTCTTTGGGCGTCACGCCGTCATCAAAACTGTCGTCTTCATCAGGCTCGATGTCGGCCTCAACCTCGTCCCCCTCTTTCTTTTCACTCTTTCCGCCGCTGTAGGAAACCACCTTGCCCGAACCACCGGTCCAACGGGCCAACTCCTTGAGTTTTCCTGAGCCTACCGCGGTTGCCGGAGACGGAGTTTTTCGCTTTTGTATTAGCGTGCCAATCACGTTGAAGCCTAGGGTCTGACAAAGCCGCTTTAGCTCTAACAAAGAGGAATGCAATTCCTCTTCTGCCACACCGGGCAGCTGGAGACCCACGAGAACTGCTTTGTTATTTGGTTTCATATTCGCCTTTGGCTAACCACCGCGAGCCAGGGTTGATTTTCCCTGGGTAGTCCCGGTGGCCTATAATAATGGTGCAATGGCTCAAAGCCTGCACTCTCTAAATGTTTCTGATAAGCGTCCC
Organism: Deltaproteobacteria bacterium; assembly: GCA_043776735.1. Classification (GTDB taxonomy): domain Bacteria; phylum Bdellovibrionota; class FAC87; order UBA2466; family UBA2466; genus JBGSST01. The sequence goes on from JAYVQZ010000495.1 coordinate 1,214, forward strand.
ATTCTAAATAAGTGCCGTAACGTTCCCCCGACCACCCTTCTGCAGATCCGCGCGGGTTGGAGGAAAATAGAATTCCTTGAGGAAGCAGCGTCTCTCTCAGTTGGTTAAGCACCCGGGGTAACTCCTGCTGAGGGATATGGAACAACGAAGCGTTGGCAAAAACGCCATCAAACGCGCCCGCCGGCAGTTTAAGTTCCAAAAAATTCTGCTGCCAAACCTCACAGCCGGAATGCTTTCTTGCCATCTCACAAAACGAAGCGCTGCCTTCAAGCCCGATCGGCTGATGCCCCTCACGTTTGAAAAAAGCCAGGTCACGCCCCGGGCCACACCCAAAATCGAGAATCCGGAGCCCTTTTTGCTGGGGGAGAGCCTCCAACAAGGCCGAATAGTTTTGGGTAACGTCATGTTCTCTAGTCCCTTCCCAAAAACTAGGGGCGCTTTCCTCATAGTGATTGAGAGTACGCGAAGTGATAAGGTCCAATTCGCTGGGAGAGAGCACTTTCGTCATGCACGGACCATCGCACAAAATCAGGACATTCGAAACCATTGAGGCGGTCTCCAAGGACGATTGGTCCCGCCTTGAGGCAAAAAACTTCCCTTTTACTAACCACGAGTACCTCCTTGCCCTGGAAACCACTGGGGTGGTAAGCCCCCGCGCTGGCTGGTGTCCCCTCCACCTGACCGCCTGGGACGGAAACCATTTGGAAGGGGCCTCGTTCCTGTACGTAAAAAACAATAGTTATGGGGAGTACATCTTTGATTGGTCCTGGGCACAGGCCTACGCCCAGCATGAAATTCCCTACTTCCCCAAAGTGCTCTCTGCCATCCCGTTCACACCGGCCACCGGACCCAAACTTCTTTTTTCTACAAGCGCCAACCGCAGCGAAGTGGCCTCTAGTCTTATTCGCGCAGCGATGGAAAAGACAGAAACTCTCAACGCCAGCTCCCTGCACTACCTTTTTCTCACACCAGAAGAGGTGCCCTATTTTGAACAGGAGGGGTTTCTTATCCGGCACAGTTTTCAGTACCATTGGAAAAATCAAAACTTTGCCTCCTTCGATGATTTTTTAGAGAGTCTAAAGCCCAGAAAAAGGAAACAGATCGTTAAAGAACGGCAAGAGGTGGCAGCGTGTGGATTAAAAATCTCTGTACTCCACGGAGAAGACCTGCGCGCAGAGCACGCCTTTATTTTTCACGGATTTTATAAATCGACGATCGAAAAAATGGGAGCCATTCCCTATCTGACCCTGCCCTTTTTTCAAAGGGTTTTTGAAACGATGAAGAACCAGATTCTGCTCATCCTCGCCGAAGGCGCCGAAGGCCCGGTGGCGGGAGCCCTTTACTACGAAAAAGGGGATACTCTTTTTGGCAGGTACTGGGGCGCAAACCAGGAGATACGAAATCTCCATTTTGAGCTCTGCTATTACCAGCCGTTAGAGTACGCGATTAAGAAAGGCCTCAAACTATTTGAAGCGGGGGCTCAGGGAGAGCACAAGATGGCTCGCGGCTTCTTACCAGAACTTACCTTAAGCGCGCATTGGATTCGAAACCCTTCGTTTGCAAAGGCAGTTTCAGGTTTTATTGAGGAAGAGAAAGCCGCCATTGGAAGTTACTTTGAAGAAATGTCTGGGCACTCGCCCTACCGAGGCATTCAAAAAAGACAATGAGAATTCGGGCAAGTGGAAATAAACTAACCCTATGAAACAAAATCCGCCCCATCGATTTCCCGCCCGAGTACTCCAGTTTTCTGGGGTCTACGGAATCTTATCGTTAATTCCCATGTACTTTACCGAGATTTCGTTTGGTAAAGACTTTCCCCCGTTAATCTCACATCCTGAATTTTATTACGGGTTCATCGGAGTGGCACTAGCCTGGCAAGTGGCTTTCTTTATCATGGCGGCCGATCCCGTTCGGTTCGGCCCTATGCTTATTCCAGCGGCTCTGGAAAAAATTTCATTTGGCGTCGCAGCGTTGGTACTTTTTTTTCAAAGTCGGCTTCCCCAACCACTTCTCTTCTCTGGATTGGTCGACTTGGCATTGGGGGCCTTGTTTGTTGTGGCTTACCAGAAAATTGGCTACGTCCAGACCTCTTTGGAGATCTGAAGTACACTTCGTTCGGCAGTGCGGCACCTCGTCTCGTAATCAATCGGGGTTTCCTCGGTCATAGTGTGCGTTAAAGTGCCTAATAAATAAGCCCGAATGATTTTGGCCGCCTCGGTAACTTGTTTTTTACTCACTCCTTTTTTTATTTTCCCAGACAAAAGAATAGCCTCAATGCGCGATTCTCCGGCCGCGCGAATCTGTTGGTTCAAACGCCGGTAGGCTGGCAGAACCGCCCCGTAATACTGCATCAACAGCATCACCGCAGCATGTTTGGGATAACGTTCAAACCAGGTAAAAGTTGCGCGGGTGTGAGTGAGCAAACGCTCTTCGGGATGAGTGGCCGCAGCCAAAAAAGCCACCGTTATCTCTTGTCCGGTGGCCACTACAAACTGGATGGCAGCTCCCACCATCTTTTCCTGATTGGGGAAGTAATAGTTGATGTGCGATCGAAGCATCTTGGTACGCGCGCTGATATTTAGTGAGGTGAGGTTGTGAATCCCGTCTTCTGACAGACAGTCTATTACGGCATCCACAATCGAAGCCCGACGAACATCCGCTTTGCTTGGTTTAAATTCAGCAATCTGCTCAAAAATGGGGTCGGGATGGGGTCTATTTTTGGGATTTTTTGCCATAGTAAATTGGCACTTAGTGTAACGGCTAGCTGTCGGTTTTCCCAGTCCGAATCCCAGTCCGGTATGCCCATTGCACAGCCCCCTGGTGGGTGGCCCTCTTGGGCCAAGGGTGGTTTAATTGGGTAGGGGTAAATTGCATACTATTTTGACTATGTGCCGGTTTACGGCTCTGCGTGCTATTGCCAAGATCTCTTGGGCCTTAGGGCCCGGGAGTCTCAACCGTTCAAGCGTCCGCGCACGTCCGAGCGGCCGGGCCGATGACAATTCAATTCAAAAGTTTTCAGTCGTAGCACTACTCATTTTCTTTTCGTGCGCCCCACAGCCTGCCACCGCCGCCGGCCCTTTTGTTTACTGCCTCAATCTATTTTCCAGACTTATTTACGGTTACCAGCCACCTTCCCCGCTTTCCCCCGTGGAAAAGCAGCGTTGGCAGGAATGGCTTGCGCCCCAAAGCGATTTTCCTTCCCTTCACCACACCCGTCTTGATGAGCCCACTTTCTGGCATATCTATTCAAAAATACCCTTTGAAATTCAGGAGCGTTTGCAACAAATGCCCTCATCCTTAAAAGCGCAACGCCGTTACCTGGACGATTTGGCTCGTCAGTTAGGCCACGACTTTATTCCATCAAGTTTTATTGACGTTATACTTCGAAAATATAGTGACAGGCATTGGAGCCAGCCAAAGCTTTTCTTCCGAGAATGGACGGCGACTGGACTAAAGAAAAGACAACAACAGCTAGACCACGATCCACAGCTCTCCATCCTTGCAGAGCGCCACTACCAACAGCAGCTAGAAGAGTACCGGGCCAATAAGTACTGGGACGACGCTTTTGTCGTTCCACTAAAGTATGAAACGGAAAAAGGAGGGGGCTTACGTGTGACTTTGGATAAGATCACGCTGGACGGCTATGAAACAAATGGCTGGGCCTATTTGAAGGTTCCTACCAGACTGATGAAGCATCCAGCTTGGAATCCTATGTCTGAGACACAGCTTATGGCGATGGCCGAGCAAGGCGTTGCTCCCCCGCCATTCTACGACGCCCTACTTGGACACGATGGACAATTCTACATTCAAGACGGTAATCATCGCTTTGCTCTCAATGCCAAGGAAGTGGTCTGGGTTCGTCTCAAATTCCCGCCCCAAACGACACCGCTAAGAAACTACCTCGATCACTACGGAATTGCACAACCCGATGGGAATAAAATACTTCAGCTCTATCGTGGAGAGATCACGTTTGAGGATTTACTTCCAGCGCATGTGTTCAAGCGCTTGATTCTGAAGCCTTAGCTTTTCTTTTGTGGATGAGGAGCACGCCCCAAATGCTTATTTCGTAGAGTAGGCACATGGGAATGGCCACGAGGATCATTGTAAACGCATCGGGAGACGGTGTAAGAATCGCTGCCCCAGCCGTCAATGCGAGAAACGCATGACGACGATATTTAGCCAAAAGATCCGGTGTAATTAAACCAAAGACTCCCAGCAGCATCAAGACCACCGGAAGTTCAAAAACCAGCCCCACCACTCCTAAGATCTTTAGCGTTAGGGGAAAGTATTCCTTCACGGTGATCATTGGTTTTTGGGCCGTAGAACCAAATCCAATAAGAAATTCATAGCCAAACGGAACTACCAAGAAATAGCCAAAACAGAGGCCGACGACAAAGCTAAAAGTCCCCATAAACAAAAAGGGAACCACCAGCTTGCGTTCGCTGAGGTGAAGCCCGGGCTTTATAAATTGCCAGAGTAAATAGAGATGGATGGGAACGGTAAGAAAGAGTGCGGCAACAACACTCACCTGTAAATACACTACGAACTTGTCGGTGATCCCGGTGAAGTAGAGAAACTGTTGGTCGGGTGGAAAGTGTTTAAGAAGCGGCCGCTGCAGGAGCTCGATAAAAACGTCGCAGTAATTGTAGGTAAAACAAAGGGCCATCGCTACGGCGCCCAACGCCTTGAAAATAAGATTTCTTAAGTCCGAAAGGTGATTAACGAGCGGTTGGCGAAGATCCTCAGGCGGAGGCGCACTTTGAGGAACGGCCTTTAGAATTTGTTTTTTTGCCTGGGACGTTCTCATGCTTTTCCTAAACTAGGCAGCTTTAGAACGTTTCTTTTTCTTCCCTGACTTTTTGGCTGGGGCTCCGCCGGACACCATTTTGAGTTTTGGCTTTACAGCTTCTGGTTCGTTGTGCGTAGAGACATCTCTGGGAACGCTTGGCTCATCGTATTCGCCCGCAATGGCCTTTTTAAAATCGCGAAGCCCTTTGCCCAAGCCTTTTGCCAATTCTGGCAAGCGTTTGGGACCAAATAGGAGCAAGGCAACAACGCCAAGAATGATGATTTCAGGTAGTCCGAGATTGAACATAAAAATGACCTACTTTCCAATACAAACTAGGGCCTATTCCCTTATCGACACACCGTGAGATTTTGTTGAGGGTTTCTTTCCGATGCCTGAGGTTTATAATTTGAGCCAACCAATTAATTTTTTAAGGGGATTTCGTAAAAATGAGCCCTATTACGGCAAAATTGCTACGGCTGTTGTTTCGGGCCTCTTTTGGATTACTAATTTTTTACGCCTCACCGGCCCTTTCGGAATACTGGCTAGCCAATCGGTATGCCCAAAACTGCGCGGGATGCCACGCCCCAGGCCGTATTAATCGTCCTCCCAGCGAAAGGCGCTGCACCCTTTCTTGCCAAGGCTGCCACGTCAATCCGAACGGAGGAGGTCTCACCAACTCCTATGGCCTTTGGAACCAACAGCGTTGGCTAAGATCATTCTCCGTAGACTCGCTGCGCACCAGCTCGCCAAAGCCCGCCCTCTTTCGGGACCAGCTCTACGCCCTCGCCCATCCGACTAAAAAAGAGGGGGGAGCCGATACCGCTTCGCCCAGTGGGGAAACGAAACACGCAGTGCGCCCTCTCATCATGGCGCCTATTCCTCCTGGTGGCCATCCGCTGGTCTATTCCGCCTCAGATCTTGTCGACGAACAGGCCTATGACCGAACGGATGGGCAAGAAAAGGTAATGTCGGCCAGCCTCAACGAGTTCGAAGACGGGATCCCTTCAGAAGATCCCTATCGCGATGAAAGGTCGGCCTACCTTTTTGCTGGGGGGCAGTTCCGTTATTTGGGTTTGCTCTACGCGGGAACCCCACCTTCGGGGATGAATCGGCTCACGGTGTGGCCCATGGCAGTAGATGTTGGACTACGCTTTAAACCGATACCTCAGCACCTAAATCTTGTTATCGAGGGGAGATACCTCAATCAGCCCAAAAACGGGGAGTGGGACACCGTTTTCACTAACGAGTCCCGAGTCCGCTCGGCCTACGTTCTTGTCGACGCTCTCCCTTACAACTCCTATGTGATGTATGGGCTTTACCGTCCCATGTTCGGACTTCAAAATCCCGACCATGACACGTTGGGAAATGTGGTCTCAGGACTGCGTCAGCGAAGCATCTACAAAGCGTTTGGGTTTGGTTCGGCGCCTAACGTGCCCTTTGTAAACTTCAATCTTATAACGCCGATTAAACTCTCTTCTTACGATCAATCCAGCGGCTTTGTTCTCAATGCGGGAGGACGTTGGGTGACCTTGGGCGCCTCACTGGTTTTCTCCTTGTGGAAAACCAAAACACCAGACACCACGGGCAACCAACTTGACCGAACCATGATCGCAGTCACCGCTGGTACCAAGGTGAATAAATTCGTGATCAATGGGGAGATTCTCTATGTGCGGAAGGAATTTTCCCCTAATACCTTTGATTCTGGGACCCTCTTTACTGGTCAGGCCAAGTACCAGATTTGGAGAGAGAGTTATTTGGAAGCCAACATTGCCCTGGGAAATTCTGCGACCAATCTCAAACAGGGGGCCAGCAGTGAACTTTCTTTTGGCTGGCGTGGTTTTCTTATTGCGGGCACGGACGTAGAAGTTCTCCTAGTTCACCGAAACAACTCCACCCCAACGTCGTCGGCAAACACCGATTTCGTGATGTCCCAGTTACATCTTTTTCTATAGGGTAAGGCTTTTTATTGGTACGTAAATCCAGCTGCCAAAGTGCCAGAAATGGTATTGGCGTTGGTGACCACGACGTCCACCGCAGGAGGGCCGGCAGCGTGTGCCCCCGTAGTGCAGGTGATCGAAGTCTGAGTGACTACGGGGTTAGTGCAAGCCACTCCGCCAATCGTCACCGTACTTCCGGAGAATCCATTTCCCGTGATAGTAACTGAATCTCCACCAGCAGAAGTACCCACAGCCGGGGCGATGCTAGTCATGATCATGGTGTATGAAAAACTGATCGGGGTCGAGGCATGGGTGTTGCCATTTTCATCGGCAACGTTTGTCGCTACGATATTCACGTTAGACGCCACCGTGGCATTGGGGGTGTTGTTACAATTGACACTGGTGCTGTTGACGAATTGAACGCTACCGCACGGAACGCCACCGACTGTCACCGCCAAGCCGGGAAGAAAACCTTTTCCAGATAAGTTGACCGTCCCTCCCCCAGTGATAACGGGAAGAAAAGTCGGACTTAAGGTAGCCACATTGATGGAATCCCGGACAACAATTGTCGAAGAACCGGTTAGCAGATCAGGATTAGAGACAATTACGGGTGAGGTATTTCCGACAGTTAGGTTGTTACTAGCAGGCTTAAAAGTGATCTTAATGGAACTTACGAAAGTTACGGCGGTGGCCGCCTGCCCTCCCAGCATAACCGTAGCGCCATTGATAAACCCCGTCCCATTAGCCGTTATCACAGGCGTGGTTCCGGTATAGAAGAACGGTGACGAGGGAACCACCCCCGCCGCGGGTAGAGATCCAGCGATACTCAGCGACGTGATCACTGGCGCCGTTCCCGATGTGACATCAAACCCATCATAATTGGTCGACTGGCTGGCAGAAAAGTTGGTCACTTGAACAATAAGGTGGCCCGCTGCCTGAACGGGAAACGGCACTACCGCCGTACAATTAATGCCAACGCAACTTGGGATCACCGTATTGGAAAGGACGTTACCGAACTTGAAATTGACACCACCACTGGTAGCAAAATTAGTCCCGGAGATCGTGATATTTCCTACGTAGGAACTGGGAACGCTTGCGGGACTGAGACTGGTAATAATCGGGTCGGCAATATAAGTGAACGCATTAACTTTAACTCCAGGAAGCTGATGAGCTCCCGACGGATCGGGATTAATCACGAAAACATCTTTTACTCCCGCCGTTGCAGGCCCCGTGACGCAATCAATGCGAGTTCCCGCCAAATTTACAGAAGGGGAGGAACAGGCTGAGGTTCCAATATTGACGGTGAGTCCCGGTAAAAAGCCGGATCCCAAAATAAATACCGAAATGCCACCAGAAGTGGTTCCCGAAGAGGCAGCAATTGAGTTAACAATCGGCGGAAGATCGGGCGGGGCACAATTGGCTATCCAGTTTCGAATTTCCGTAATTTCGGCGTCAGCCAGTGGCGCTTTGGTTCTGGGCTCTTGGGGGCTGTGGCCGGGAAGCACGTATTGGTAAAGCGGACTATTATCCACATCACAGGGGATGACCATTCCCAATCCCAGGGTCGTATTATATTGAGCGATCGTAGAGGCGCCAGAAAAAACAAAGCCGCCGCCTTTGGCAACTGCAGTAGCGGCCGTATGGCAACCTGCACATTTATTAACGTCGTTAAAAATTGTCGCCAGAATATGAGTGTAGCTAGCGTCGATAGCGTAGCGAAACCCATTGATCAACGGAAACGTAGAGCTATCCGGATTGGTGACGGTAACGGTCGCCTTTGCCGAGTAGGTAACAGGGGGGACAGTACAGGTAATTTCATTGGGCGGATTTACGGCTGTTGCGGTACAAGGCTGAGTTCCAATCATTACGGCGCTTGCGGTGACAAATCCAGATCCGGTGATCTTGATAACGGTATTTCCAGGACCAGAGTTAGGGCTCACCAAGTTAACTGAGAGGCGAGTGCTGCTACTTCCGGAAACATCAAACGCCTCTTTTACGGTCACCGTCGCATCATCGGGGTTGGTGATTGAGACGGAGACTTTGCCCGGAGTCATCGCCGGAGCGGTGACCTCCAATAAATTTTCCCCCTTAAAACGAATGCTGACTGCGGCCTTTTTTCCAAACAAGACGCTGCTAAGTGGGTCAAAGTTAGAGCCCGATATCTGTACGAGCGTCAATGCCCCCGGAATACCTGTAGCGGGGGTAAGTTTAGAAATCACCGGGGTCCCGTTCTTTTTTGCGCCGTCTTCAATCCACCGTCTTACGTCCTCAATGATTTCAGGTGACAGCTCTTTCCCCGGGGGCATGCGATTGCTTGAAATCGAGGTATAGAAAGAACTCACCGCGGAGTTCCCCTTTTTTACCGCACCGCTAGCCATTAAAGATTCATAATTGGAAAGATCGATACCCGCCGCCGGGGAGGTTCCCCCGTGACAGGTGGCGCACTGAGCTTGAACAAACGTGGTTTGCAATGCGGCAAATGACTTCACTTCTAGACTGCTGGCCTGAGAATCACCGTCGTGGTGACTACAAGCAACCAGTGTTGCCATTATCGCCAAAAACGAGGTTCGTAAAAAGGGTTTCATAAATAAACCAAATCTCGGCCTTACTATTGAAGCTGGGCTTCCTTCGTGATCCAATTTAAGAGCAAACTTCTTTGGGCGTTCAGCGCCGCATCGGCAGCTACGCCCTGACAGGTGGCTACAAACCTAAAGGTGACAGGATGTTCCTGACCGGCTAGCTGACAACCGGTGGTGTCGGCGTGCGAGGGCTTTTCAAGTAAAAGCGATTTGTACGGAAGAGTCAGATTAACTCGGGCAAGGGCTTCCCGGCAGGCATCCCCAGCAAAATCCATGACGGCGTTGGCCGCTTGCGTTTTGTCGCCATGACATTGAGTGCATTGCCCTTTATAAACGCCGCCGGTGAGTACCTTGAGATCAAAGACGTTGTCATAGACGAGTTTGAACTCGGCTGTGGCTCGACACGCGGGAACTTTGGTTGAAGTAGAGGGAGTGGCGTCGCTGGAACGGATCAAAATGGACCAGCCAAGGGTATCTCCCGCGGTGGCATTCACAAAAGCGATTTGCATGGGGTTATCAGAAATAGGAGCGAAACCCAAGATGCTTGCCGTCGGATCAAAAGATCTCTGCCCCACTACAAAATTTAAGCCCGCTAAATCAGCATATTTGGGTGCCAAAACCCCATTGATAACGGGGACAATACCCACAACTTCAACCCGTTGCTGAGCGGTGGCGAAAACCACATTATCCACTGTGTAGCTTCCAGGGCCACTTCCCGAGGGGGCAGTAAATGCCTTTATGTTCACTGACAGCCACATCTGCCCAAGCTCTGGCTTTATATCGGCTAGATTCCATCTAAGTACCGTCGGGACCGTTTTGGATAAATCGGAATATTTAATCGACTTGCCCACTAAAGCCAGGCTGAGTCCCGTTTTAAGATCCACGTTGCAATCCGGCGGAGGCGGCAGAGCGTGCTCTCCAGTTTCCCAATCGCTAATTGCCTTTATCTCAGCGTCGGCAAGAGTGCGGCACTGGCCTGCATTCCCACAGTTATGGTTGGTCAGCGTTTTTACGACGATACGAGAGTTCTGGGGATTAAGAAGATCGACTAACTGAACGGCTGAACTATAGGCCTCATTGAGGTCTGAGGAGGAATGCGCGTAGGGCGCCTTTCCACTCTTTCCGTTGTGGCAGTCCGTGCAGGATTGTTGCAATAAAAGTCTATGGAGGGTACTTCCAAAATTATCCTGGCGCTGAGCGCTCACCTCAGCGGGTTCACCGCCACAAAGTTTACTCGCGTTGGTGTCGGGTGCGTTTCCGGTGCTGCAGGCAACAAGACTCGAAAGGGCGAAGCCTCCGCAGAAAAGAGCAGAACGGCACAAAACACCGTTAATATACAAAAAGATTTTCTTCGAGCGATCCATCCACCTCTCCCCGCAAACGTGTCTCATGAGAAGTTCGAGCTACGCAAAAACTCTAATTTTTGCGCCGGCTATTTCCGCATCGGAATATCCTGCTTTGCTTGCCAAACTATCAAAGAAAGCTTCCTGCCCATTGATACAAGCAATGGTGTAACTAAATTGAAGCGCGGTAAGTCTACCCACGCCAGTTGAGGTGCCCGACAAATTGAGTCCGTTTGCCGGGTCATTGGCCCCCACAATAGGAGTTTGCCTGGCAAGCGAAAGGTGGGCACCCTGTCTCATAAAGTTAAAAGACCACATTGAGTGGGCAGCACTATCGCCTTTCCATAATGAGGGGGACGTTCGGTCGGTAGTGCCATTGCCGGCGATTCCCCCATCTTGCGTGCATCCCACGCAGATGGAGACGCCGTACAAATGGCTAAGCTGGGCAGCGACTGCCATCATTTGTCCTACGTTAAAGTCATAGGCGTCAGTAGAGGCTGGACTGTTTCCGTGATAATCCCCGCCGCCAAAATTCACGCCAAGATAGGGTGACAAACCGAGAACACTTCCCAGCATCGCCGTAAAAAGGGGAGCAAACGAACTGTTATTAAAGGTGGTGGTGTCTACGATTGTGGAGTCCACCGTATTAAAAATGGCTAAGACTTTTGCCGACTGCGTGGTGGTCGCTGGATGTAAATTGGCTGGACTGAAGATCGGGTCCGGCGCTTTTCTCTGATTGAAATCGGCGTGGGCCGATCCCATGATCGATTTAAACGCCACTTCTCTGGCGGTGTCGCCCACCCTGGTGTTGATATGAGCGTCCAAAAATAGTCTCGTATTATCCGCCCATTTGTTAACAATGTTTTGCGCCGTAAGTGCGGGTAGTCCTGACAAAGCGGTGTTCAAAGTTTTATTAAAGGCGACAGCCCCGGTTACGGAGGAAACACTATTAGCGAACAACCCAGTGGCTGAAGGCTCCGTTACGATGGAATTGGCACCGTTTCCCGATATATTGTTGACTAACTTTATCTTATCAAAGGGCTCCGTCCTCTGATTCGCGGCGATTCTCAATTGGGTGTGAAAGTCTCCGACGTTGGGACAAGCAGCCGTGTTGTCATTTTGGGTCTGATTGGGCGCCTGATACATCGAATGAGCCGCCTTAATGTCGAGCCTTTCTTGCGCGGTTAATGTCGCATTCCCATCAATGGAAGCGAAGTACCCTTTGGCATAAAAGTTTGCCCAATTAGTAGCATCCAATTTCCCAAAATACTGAAGGCCACCTATGGTTTGAATCCCTCCAGAAATATTGGCGGCGTTACCGGGAGCCGAGTATTGGGGGGTAAAAAAAGCGCTATCAACAATGGTGCCGTTTTTATCCATCGGAATGCCGTCGTGGAAGGCGGCTGCGGGACCACCACTTCGGTGAAACGCCCAAAAAATTGCCGAATTGCCAGCGGCCTGCGCTTTCTCGGATTTTAACAATCCCATTAAAACTGAAAATGGACTGGCTAAATAGATCGACGAAATACCAAAAGTAGAAATGCCGGCGAGAAATTCTCGTCGGCTGCACGCTAACTGGGGTTTTGAACTCCGTTTCGTTTTTCTCTTCTGTTTCATAATCCTACCCGTACTTCCATTAAAAACTCATCACTCAGCCAAGAGCTCCGTTGTCCTAAAAACAAAGGTGTGATTCAACCGCTGTTGCCATAAGTGGCTTGGCTGATACAGACCATCGACATCACAAACCAGGCCATCATCTGTTTTCCAGCCCCCGTATTGGCTAACGTGGGGGGCAAGAAATCCGAAATAGCACGGAGTAAGGCGTTCCTTTCCGGAGTGTTAAGAGTCAGCCCATACATACTTTGCACATCGTTGAGAAATGAATTTTGAACCGTAACGGGAAAAAGGTTGGTGGCACCGGAATTTATGGTGAAACCGGTACTAAAATCGATATGAATTTTTCTGGCGCCGTAAATGGGTGTTCCCGCCTCTTGGGCCACCGATTGTTTGGCAGTTTCCGTGCAAAACTGGGCCAGGTTTTGCACTCCAGATCCATTAATATTGGTGCCCCCGGTATAGGAGAGACCAAAAATGGCCGCATCGTAAGCTGCCTGTGCGGAGGCGTTTGATTTCACATCGATGCCGGAGATGCGCTGGGCTACATAGTAAAAACTTGGCCCGGGAGTAATCCCATAAACGGGAAACTTTGCGCTCATGGGAACGTTGGGCGTTCCATTGACAATATCCGGCAGATCATTGGATTTATTGCCTGTGCAAGCCACCACACAGGAGAGAAGTGCGATGCCGAGAGCACCGTGCAACGATTTTTTTAAATTAAGGCCACTCATAAACACTTACCTTCGTTTCCACCAAGTTAGGAATTGATGGAGTACCAAATCGCAATCAAGCCATAAATATTTCTCAAATTTTTGTTCTGCATCAAGATAGTAGTGAAGGCTTCTATGGTGTCGGACTGGCTGAGCAAAAGGTTCTGGTCATCTGAGGTCATGTTTTGAACGCTAATAAGCTTATGCATCAAAACCTGGGCAATGATCCGTTTCACCATTCCGCGATAAAAGCCTCGCGAATGGCTAATGATGCGGGCAAAATCCCGAAGATTACTACCCTCGATGAATTTTACGCCGGTAGCCGAGTACGTTTGTACGGCCTCTTGCGACTCATCCACGCCCCAAGTCCTTGCTTGTTCTGGGCTAAAAATGAATTTGAAATTGGTATCGAGAACCTGAAACGTTGGGTTCTGGTCTTTTACGTTCAATTTGTCGTTAAATCCATAGACAAATCGGGTTGCCGTTG
>JAYVQZ010000496.1:0-3703 GCA_043776735.1 Deltaproteobacteria bacterium
GCTGGTGCTTTTGGCTGGCGCGGGAAGCGGCAAGACCACCGTTTTGGTAGAACGCTATTTAAAAGCCCTCTCCACCGGACTGGCCCCTTCTGAAATTTTGACCGTCACTTTTACTAACGCGGCGGCCTTGGAAATGCGGGAGAGGATTGGAAAACGTTTGCGCCAGAGAGGCGACTCCAAATTAGCCGAACGTGTGGAGACCACTTCCACGATGGGAACCCTTCACTCCCTTTGTTTTCATCTGCTTTGCTCGTTTGCTGAAGAAAACGGATTTCCTTCCCCAGAGAGCATCCTAACTGAAAGCGACACGGCCCGCCTCTTTGAGGCAGAGTACCAACGTTTGCTTCAGAATCTGACCCCCCAAGAGAGTAAAGCGTTATTCGGAAGTTTTAGCCTAAGAGAGCTCCATCACCTGTTTTGGGAGGCCTACCACAAACGATACCTCCTCCGTCGTTCCCTTTCGTCCCCCTCCAAAGACACGGTTCCTTTTTGGCAGGAGTTCGTTGCTGTTTTTGGCAAGCTCCTTAAAGTAATGAACGGCAAGACGGTTCAAAAAGGGCGTTACGGATTTGACGATCTCGAAGAAAAAAGTCTCGAGCTGTTAGAAATCCCTCGAGAAAAACCGCTGGTCAAAGTACGGGCCTTATTGGTGGATGAGTTTCAGGATTTAAGTCCGACCCAATGGAGACTTGTCAGCGCCTTAGTCGGGGGTGAGGGAAACCGCCTTTTCTTGGTGGGAGATCCCAAACAGTCCATCTACGGATTTCGGGGAGCGGATGTTGGAGTCTTTCGGCAGGGGAGCCAAAGTGTCGCCAAGTCAGGAGGTGACACCGTAGAGCTGACCATGAATTTTAGAAGCACGCCCGAAGTGATTGCCTATCTTAATCGGGTGGCACCCGCTCTTTTCGAAGGAACAGAAATCCCCTTCACTCCCATGGAAAGTGGACGATCGGTGACAGAAGGCTATTCGACTGCACAGACCTTATCATTTAGTGAGAGCGAGAGTGAGGAAGAGGCGCTTGCGGCGGCGGTAGAAACCGATTTGGCCCGGGGAATTGCCGCCAATGAGATTGCCATTTTATTTCGAGCCTCTCAACGCATTCCCGCCTTCACCGAGGCGCTCAAAAAACGAGGCATCAAGGTAAAAACCTCACAGGCAATCTCCGCGCTCCGTTTTCCCGCCATTGTGGATACGCTCTCCTATTTTAAATTTCTGGTGGAACCCGATGATGATTTGAACTGTGCTTGCTTCTTGCGGTCTTCGTTTGTTCGCCTTTCCGAGACAGAACTGGAAACGATTGCCCTTCGCAGCGAAGAAAGCCTTCTACTGAAGTGGCTCTCCTCCTGCCCCGGTCAAAACCGATGGGTGACGGAACTCTTTGCCCAAGGCGTAGTCGAGGTCCAACTCGCGCTAGAGCATCTGTTCTCCCATTCCGATTATTGGCCTACCGAAGAGGCTTTTTGGGGATGGATCGGAGAGCTTCCCCTCGCTTCGTCTATTGATGAAATAGTAGATGGCTGGGAGGCGTTAAGGCGCCTCGATCTCACCCCCAAGTTTTCTGCTGGCGAAAAGGTTGCCCACGGCGTCACTCTGACCACGGTTCATGGCGCCAAGGGGCTAGAATTCTCCAGCGTGTACCTAGCTGACCTTGGCAGAACCAGTCCCCATTCCTCTCCCCTAATTCGTGTGGATGAGTCTGGGGTAGGTTTTCGTTATCGGGGTAAGAAAGAGAAGATCAGCTCTCCGGAATACGAGCGGATTTCTCTCATTAAAAAAGAACGCGAATCAGAAGAAGCCAAGCGGCTTCTCTATGTCGCGCTAACACGCGCCAAAGATCGGCTGACCATCTGGCTGCCTGAAGACAACAAAGTACCGAAAAATTCCTGGGGGCATTTCTTGTCGGGATTTCGCTAACCCCTAGGGTAGTTGGTATTTACTTCGGAGTTGATCGACGACCGAGCTGACGTCTGATAAGCCCTCGTGGATCATTATCTCAGCTATCTCAAGATCCATCTCTGATCCTAGAGTGGTTTGCCCCCCCAAGATTAGGTACCCGGAAGTGACGGAGAAGAGACTAACAAAATGCGCGCTAGTTACTGGCGCCGCGCCCCCATAGATAATTTGCACTTGGTTAGGAAACGGGCTTGTCTGATAAACCGCCTGTAAGATAACCCAATCCGTAGCAAGTTGAGGCCCCCTTGCTGTGACCCCTATCGAGTTGGCCGATTTTTCAACGTGGAGTTCTCCTTCCGATAAAGCGCTGGGATAGTCGAGTGAGCTGCGGAAGGCGGAGGAGATACACTGCGGACTATCGGCAAAACAAAGGAGGCCCCCGGCTTTGGCCTGAGCTCTACGAGCCACAGCAAGAAAAGTGTGGGTCCCCGATATCAGAGCGCTGCCCCCTAGAATGAGCTGCGTTAATGTTGGCACTTTGACCATGGGAGAATTGTTGGGTCCTGCCGAATCAAAATACAAAGCGTTTTTAGAAGCGCCCCCTTGCACGACGAGAGCAGAGCCTCCAGACCCCTCATTGATCCAAGGATCGCCCCCTTTTATGGCCGCCCCATTTGCCAGCGAGGAAAAGTGCCCCGAACGAAACCAGTATTTTAGCTGACTGATATGGTCTGGCACGTGGATTTCAAACTTACCGGTGCTGGTCTTACCGGTGCTGTCTTTGACTTCGATTTCAGCCTCACTCTCGTTTACGGGCGCCAAAAAGGCGCCAGAATTGGCATCGAGCACGCCGAAACCACTTTTCATCGAATAGGTGTAGGGAGGGGTACCTCCGCTTGCCGCCACCTTAAAATAGTCGCCGGTAAAGAGCACTTGATTGGATACTGGAAAGGATAGTTTTCCTGATCCTGTCGATGACTCGCACAGACGAAGATCAAATGCTGACGCTGCCTTGTACTGGTTTTTTACGTTGATGGTCGTAGGCGCGTTGATCGACTGGGTCCCTCGTCCTAGCTCGTACATGCCGGTAACCATCGCCGGTAACTGTTTTCTTCGGTTGGCGACAATCAACTCGGAGATCGTCTGCGTGGGGCAGCCACCCGTTGTGGAAAGCCCAATGATTTGAACGGTTCGCAATGGACCTGAAGGGAGAGAAATAGAAAATCCTAACTTTTTGTCGCTGGTGATGGCTTTTGCCACCGTGGAAATACCAGGATAGGGACAAACGCCACCGTTATAAATCCTCTTCCAATCAGAATCGGTGCTAAGCGGATCTTGGGTGGAAATTCCATCTCCGGTCACCATCACTCCCACGCATTGAAAACCCGTCGAATAATCGGGTCCGCCCCAGCGGATGCTCAGTGTGGTTTGATTGGTTTGAAAGCTACACCCGTAACCCACTCCAAGAGCCGCAATGAAGGCAACGAGGGAAAAACCAAGGCGGCGCGCTTTTTGCGGTGGCATGTCGCTAATTCTAAGTTGAGACGCTTGGAAAATACACTCAAGACTCGCAATCGCATCGCATCAAAACAAAAACCCCGAAATGGCCACAGCCATCCCGGGGTCTACCACCTAATTCGGATTTTTCGTACCTAGGGTAACAGCTCCGCTATGGAGCGGAAGCCGCTACCCCAGACACTTGGGTTGGGAGAAAAATAGTTATAGTGCGACTTTGACGGTACCTAAAATCCGCCAGAACGAAGCCGACATCACTCCAGCCTCAGGAGTTGCAAAAACTGCTTCATTGAT
>JAYVQZ010000497.1:0-14516 GCA_043776735.1 Deltaproteobacteria bacterium
CTGCCGCATCAACGCAGGAAGATCCTCTAACCCGGCAGCCAATTAAGCGGTTCATGGTGGGCTTTGTTCCCCGCAGCGTTTACCAAGATAGCGAAGTCATAAAAATATCAATCCGCGAGCCCTTTACCTTGTTGTCACGGGCGGCAACAGATACGTACGACATCGCCAAAAAGATGGTCATCAGTCTGGTGAAGCTTGCCGTAGGACAGATTTCAGTGAAGAACCTTGGGGGACCGGTCCTTATCGCCTCGGTTGCCGGTAAAAGTCTAGATGCTGGCATTATCCCGTTTCTTCAAATGATGGCGTTAATCAGCATCAACCTCTTCTTGCTTAACCTGTTTCCTGTTCCAGTACTCGATGGCGGACACTTGCTGTTCTTTATTATTGAAGGAATCAAGGGCAAACCGGTTTCGATACGAACCATGGAAATGGCAAATCAGGTAGGAATGGTTTTCATCATGTTTTTGGTAGGCCTCACTCTCTTTAACGATATCTCGAGGATAATAACCAATTGAAAAAAATCTTCGTCCTAGACACCAGCGTAATTCTCTACGATCCCCAATGTATCTTTCGTTTTGAAGATAACCATGTGGTGATACCCATCACCTGCTTGGAAGAGATGGATCGATTTAAGAAAGAGCTGACGGAGATCGGCCGCAATGCGCGACAATTTTCAAGGTACTTAGACGAGATCCGCAAACGCGGTTCACTCACTACCGGTGTGGAGGTTTCTAAGAAAGGCAGCCTTCTTACGGTCGATCTTTACATGGATGCCGACAAGTTTCTGCCGGCCGACCTAAAATCAGACAAAAACGATCATCGCATCCTGGCCGTCGCTCTTAAGCTTCGGCAAGAAAAGCCGAATGTCCCCATCATCTTCGTCACCAAGGACGTTAACCTTCGTGTAAAAGCCGATGCGTTGGGACTTTTCTCTGTAGACTTCGAGCCAAGTCGCGTGACCTTAGAGGAACTCTATACCGGAGTTGCCACTTATGATGTTCCCTCAGAAGTGATTGACAGCTTTAATCACGATCGCCGTTTCCCGATGCAGGACAAAGGGCTTCAGCCTAATACCTACGTCACTTTGGTTGATCAACATAACCGTGAGCGAATTGCCCAAGGGCGGTACTCGGCCTCAGCAAAAGAGATTATCGCGCTTAGAATTCCACCGGACGGTGTATGGGGAGTAAAACCCCGAAACATGGAACAAAACTTCGTCCTCGACGCCTTGATGGACGACAGTATTCAGCTGGTCAGCCTGGTGGGTAAAGCAGGAACCGGAAAGACCCTTTTGGCGCTAGCCTGTGGCTTGAAGAAAACCATCGACGAAGGCAAGTACCAAAAGCTTTTAGTTTCACGCCCAATCTTTCCCCTGGGAAAAGACATCGGTTATCTGCCTGGCGAGATCGAAGAGAAGCTCAATCCGTGGATGCAGCCGATCTTCGACAACATCGATTATATCGTATCTTTTGGAGGCTCCGATAAAACACCCACCAAGAGGGGAAAAGGCCGCGCGTGGCAGGAGCTTATCAATCAGGGAATGCTTCATATTGAGCCGCTGACTTATATTCGCGGCCGAAGCTTGGCCTACCAGTTTTTGATCGTGGATGAGGCACAGAACTTAACCCCCCACGAAATGAAGACCATCATCACCCGCGCAGGAGAAGGAACCAAAGTGGTTCTCACCGGCGACTGTTACCAGATCGACAATCCCTACGTCGATTCTAGTAACAATGGGCTGACCTACGTGGTGGAGCGCTTTAAGGGCGAAGAGATATCAGCTCATACGACTTTGGTTAAAGGCGAACGCTCCCGCCTGGCCGAAGTGGCAACGAACATTCTATAAAAAAAGCGAAAAGGTACTAAGTACCTTTTCGCTTTCAGTAGTCTTCCCATGCGCTCGCGGCTAAACCGTTTTTTTGTAGTTCTTTTTATTCTATTTCTTTACACGGGATTTGCCCTGTCACTATCGCTTCCTTCCCACCCCATGGTGGCTTGGTTGTCGGCGGGGGTTCTTTTTCAAATCATGGTGGGTTGGCAGTTTGGTTATCGCTCTGGGAAACTCGCTGCCGACTCCAAACGGTTAGTGCTTTTCGCTTGGCTGGGAAACCTAACCATCGGCGCGTGGGGCACGTTTCTGCTTCTTAACCTCCCTCTCCATGGTTTCTCGGCGCTGCTTTGGATCGCGCAACGATTTTTTGGACTCGGACTTTCGTTCAATCTTTCTCGCTGGAATCAAGAATCCGCCCTAGCGGTTTTAGTAGCGTCTTTTTTCATTACCTTTGTAGGATTGTGGCAAGCGGTTCGTGGGCCACGCATCAAGCGCGTAAACGTTTCAATTTCCGGGATGGCAAAAGAACTTCACGGGCTTAAAATTGTTCAGATCAGTGATCTCCATGTGGGTCCGACCATTCGTAAAGCTTATGTTGAGAATGTAGTTCTCAAAATGAATGCTTTAGCCCCCGATCTTATCGCCTTCACGGGAGATTTCGGCGACGGCGTCGCCGCCGATCTAGAAAAGCATTGGCAACCTTTGGCAGGCCTCTCGGCACCTCTGGGACTTTTTTATGTGAATGGAAATCACGAGTACTATTGGAAGGAAAATGAGTGGGCCGAGGCCGCCGTTAAGTGTGGCTTCACCGCGCTAAAAAATGAAAGCCGTTTATTGAGCTATCGAAACCGAACTCTCACGGTTGCCGGCGTGACTGATTCCGCCGCAGAGCATTTTGATCCCCTCCATAGACCAGATCCAAAGAAGGCAATCATCGGAGGAGAGGCCAGTGACCTAAAAATCTTACTCTCTCATCGCCCAGATGCCTGCGTTGAAGCAGAAAAAGCAGGATTCCAACTGCAGCTATCGGGGCATACCCATAGCGGTCAATTCTTCCCGTTTATTATTTTCCAGCCGTTCGTCCATAAATACTTTCGAGGTCTGAATCAGCATCTAAGCCTGTGGGTTTACGTCAACGCAGGCACAGGCTACTGGGGCCCACCAAACCGTTTTGGAATCCCGTCGGAAATTACGCTACTCACCATCGTAACGGCATAGAATCCAATCATTTGAATTGATTCGGTTATTTTATGATTTAGCCACGTACGTCGGATGGCTAAGACCCAGGCAGGAAAGTCTCTGTCAAAATAACGGGTTACAAATTTCCACCAAATCAAAGACCAATAGATCGCCAACTGTATACAAACTGGTGAACCGACCAAGCGGGGCACAGGAATTGCTCAGTATTGAGGAGTCCAATCTCTACGCACTGTTGATTCTTCTTTATGGGTAGCACTCACTTTAAATTTAAAGCCTGGTCTGCCGCACTACTTTTAGTGATGTCCCTGCTTTTGGGTTGTACCGTCCACGCGCCGCCTGGGGAATCCCAGCGGTCAGATCGCGGTGCCTCGCGAATTACTTCGGCCCGTCTCCTTCCTACCGTAATTCCTGGAGGCTCAATTCAAACGCTTCAATTCGGTAAGGTAACCCAAAATCAATATACGATGAGAAATGTGCGCGAAGCGGAAAGTGGCCTTCTCATTGTGCGGTACAGTCTCGACGGTGGCGTGAGTTTTACGAATGTCGGCGAATTAATGCAAACACAGGCTGAGTTCTTGTGGACAGTCCCCTACGTGGACTGCAAAACAGCAATCCTTCAACTCGTACTCCAATCCAAATCGAGCACCGAGCTCATTACCGGTTCGCCAGTATTTGAAATTCGTTCAAACGGACCCGTCTTATCCCAAGATCAGCTGCCCTATTTTTATGCCAGCAACGGAAACAGTGTCACCTACGGAGGAACCTGCGAGAATCAGTTTCCCATTACCATTTCGAAAATTATTTCTGGAGTTCCTGCACAGACGCTGGGAGTTACCAGTTGCGTGAAGGGCCGATGGTCCTATTCCGTCAGCTCAAGCACTGATGGCCAGATCGAATATCAATTTTTTGCCCTTGATAGCGTGAATAATTCGACAACGCTCGGCGCACTTTGGATGAGAGACAAAGTCCCCCCTGTACTTTTGCTGACCCCCACTAGCTTATTAGTCGCTAATGGCGCAGCCCGGATCAACGACAACTATGTTCCCGTATCCCTAGATGCGATCGATGATAAAACCAATGTCTCCCATTTCTGTTTGAAGTACTCCACCAACCCGGCTGAGGTGCTGTTACCAAGTGCTTCCTGCTGGATCGACGTGAGCGATCCCGACCAACCCAAATTAAGGCCTAGCCCCACATTGACACTCCGAAATTTTCGTTATCGATTGGGATATGGTCGAGCCACTTACCGTGTCATGGCGTGGGTTCGCGATGCGGCCGGAAATGTTTCAAACTCACTAGAGGTATCTACACTTTACGATCCAGGGATTCCCCCGGAGGTCATCAATGTCATGGCCAATAAAACCGATCCTCCGGTGTTACCCCTTGCCCAAAACGAACTCTCCATTGTCCAAGGAACCCCGGTTACCATTCGTTGGAAAATCAGTTCGGCCCCCAATGGTTTAGGTCCCACTCCCGTCACCCTTTATTACACTGAGGATGATGCCACTTTTATTCCCATCACCGGTGCCATCGCCAATTCGACAAACGGCGGTTGTACCTTGGCTTCCGGACTATCTACTGGTTGTTACGTATGGACCAGCGATCGCCCGACGACCTCTTACTTTCGAGTTCGTGTCGCCGTTCAAGATAATAACGGCATGGTGGCCACCTCCAGTACCAATCCGCTAAATGGAAATGGCCTTTCCAGTATCGCTGGCAATACCGATTCGGGTGTTGGGGCCAGCGCTCAGGCTGCTATGTTTATTGGACCTCGCTACGGGTATGTCTTACCGGACTCCGGCTCCTTTGTGGTAACCAGTCGCGGAAATATTTTTTTCAGAGATCCCGAAAAGGGAGTCCTTTGGGTGCAGCCGAGTGACGGAGTGGTTCGGGTTCTTCTGCCGCAAAACTCTTCGGCACCGAACACCTACGAAGGCCCCCTTTACCCAACCCCTCCGACGGTAAAGCATGTCGTGAAAATTGCCCTCGATTACCAAAACGGTCTCTTGGTTTGGGACTTTGATCGAGTTCGGCGCGTTGATTTGGATCTTCTCACCATCTCCACCGTGATGGGCGGGGGAAGTTCAATTGCCGACGACGTGGACCCGACGCAAGTGAATATGACTGCTATTTATAGCTACTCTTATATCCATTCGTGGGCGACCTTAGTTCCCTTGCCCAATGGAGACCTCCTCTTTGATTCTGATCCGTACAACGCAACTAATAACCGATTTAGAAGGTTTTCAAAATTCAGTGGAAAGGTAACCAGTACGTATGTCAGTGGAAGAGGGCATGGACCAGGGGCCGAAGCCACCGGTTATGATACCGAGGATCTCGCTACCTGCGCCACGCTCCTGCGTGGAGTTTCAATACCGTGTCAAAAGCGGTTTGCCATCGGGTACAATCCCTCAACTTCGGATGTAACGACATTGCACGTTGCTTTGAGCCATTCCGTTGTGGGAAACACCTTGTACCCCATTGCCAATCTTACCCCTTCGGGCCCGAATATGGGAATGGCGGTGGCTCCGCATCCTCCCACCCCTGGATTTGTCAGCATTTCAAACACCAGAGCCATAGGCCGAAATGGAATCATTTATTCGATCAACCGGTACCAAGGGCAAATCGCGCGATTCGATGCCCCCTCAAATTCTTGGGTCACTTTAGTGGGCAGCAACAAAGTGGGAAATTGTCCGGATGGAACGCTCGCTACGCAGTGCCCCATCCAACCATCCGACGTTTTTGTCGATGCCCAAGGAAATCTTTTTTTCTTAGATCGGGGAAGAATTCGTACCGTAGATGGCACGCAAAAGATCGTTACAATCTACGGCCAATCCTTTTATTTTGGAGATGGAGGGCTCGCCATTTCAGCCCGATTTAATAAAGTGCCTTCTCTGGATCAAATTGTGGGTAACGCTTCGGATCCGACCCGCAGCGGCGAAGTGGTTTTAATGGATGTTTCTGAGCCTCGCATGCGCTCCTTTGTTCCAGGAGGCATTATTCAGACAATTGCCGGCGACGGCACGGTTCAGGCCTACCCTAACACCACTAGTGCGGCGAGCACTCAGCCATTTAACGTGGCCTCATCGGGGGCAGAACAGGTTGTCTTTTCTATAAATCCAATTAGCGGAGACGTTTACACCTCCAACTCGGTAAGTGCAGCAAAACTAGATCGCTCCGCCGATCGTTGGGTTCCCATCACCGGCTCGTTGGGCAATATCTACCTTCCTAATATTATTGGATTCGACGGTTCTAATTTGCTGATGAACACCAACAGATACGACCCTATCAGTGGGACCTATGCGGATGCCTTGCTTAGGACAGTGGCTTTAAACGGAACTATCACACCGTTTGCGGGAACCATGGGCAACGCCACAGGATTAATCTGTGCCGATGGAATCAACGTCGACCAATGCGAACTCCCCGCTGCCGTCGGTAATGGCTTGGCAAAGAGCACCTTTGATTCCGCCAACTCAAGGTGGCTCATACTCCAACCGTCCGGTATTAAGATTAAATCACTTCCCACAACGCCGGCAGCGACCGTGAGCACAGTGGCCTTACTTTCCCAGCCAGCCTCATCGTTTGCCTATGTTAAAAATGGTGCGGGAGTGGAACGAGTTTATTACTGTTCCACCGGTGCCACCGGTGGTGTAATTATTCAGAAAGAAGTGGCTACGGGAGCAGAGAGCCCCTTGGATTGGCGTATCCACTCAATGGCGTGCACTGGCTATAGCCTAATTTACCGCCCAGCAACCAACACTTTAGTATTCCCCTACATCCAAATGGGGCTCTACGGAGTGGGCGAATATCACCTTCCTAATTAGGCGCGCCAACAGGCTCTATTGGCGAGTGCCAAAAATATATATTGAAATACGTCCAATCGAATTAGCCCCTCCCCCGATCGTGGTGAGACGAAGGGATTTTAATCGCGAACTTTTTTCATTCATTGGAAAGTACTGGTACCTATCGGAGTCGGGTAAAATAGAGGCCACTTGAACCACGTTATTGGTCTCGTCTATGCCCGACAGGAACAAGGGTTTCTTTTCGGATTGGGGTATCTCCCAACCAAACATAATGGCATTTAGGTTCCATTCGGGTTTGATTTTGGGGATAGGGTACTCTTTTCCGGGGACTCCAAAATTAGGGATCGACGTTCTGTGCAATATCCCGCAGTTTCTTGCCATCCAAAAATAAGGAAAATTACCCATAGGAATACAGTAACTGTCCTTGCTCAAAAGCGGCCTGAAAGTGGACCAATGACTTTGGAAATCTGGATACCTATCGGCTGAAAAAAGCGCAAAAAAACAATAGACATTCAGAGACAAGAAAAACACCAGAGAAACTAACGTAAACGATTTTAGTTTTGCTAGGTTGAAAAAACACGCCCAATAGTTGAAGGCCGCAAGCATGCCCAAAAGGCAAAAAATGCTAGCAAACGACAGATACCGATGCGTGACTTCGCCCCCGGATTCCCTAAGGGCAGAAAGTAAATTCCAGTCACTCGCTACTACGAATGGGTGACCGCTCATCACAATGAGTAATAACAGCGGCAGAGAAACTATAGGGACCAAAAGAGGAAGTGATTTCGAAAGTTTTCTTGTATGAAATGAATGAAAAAAAGTACCAATCCAAAAAACCTGAGCGAGACTTCCCAAAAACAGGTAACCCCACTTCAAAAAATCGTACGACGCAAAAGCGCTGAGGCGATTGGGAATCAATAGAGCGACACTTCCCATCCCTGCAATGGCAATCCAGTTTTCTATCATCAATTTAGCGAACCAAAACGTAAAGTGGTGTGAGTTCGAGTGGTAAGCCACGGGAAAGTTAAGAACCGTAAGTACAACCTGGCCTAAAAAGGCAATTAGAAGAAAGGAACAGAGCAGCGCTTCCTTTTTTTCTCCGTCCCGAAATGCGATAACGGCCTTTATAGCTAGTAGCGGAAAGATCACCAAAACCAACGGTTTGCTGAAGGCGGTGAGTACGACCAACACTGACAGAAATAAGAGGCGAGTCCAAGAGAGAAAGGTATCGGATGGGATTTTCACGGAGAGCAGATACAGGGAAGCTAGACCAAAAACATACGGAAAATTAATCAGTAAAAAAAGTTCCCAGCAGTCGTGACAAATAATAAGGCAGCAAAACAGTAGTCTGACGGCAAATGAGCCGAGATATTCAAAATTTTTTGAAAGGAAAAAAGTGCAAAACAGGGAATAAATGAGGACTCCGCCAATTTTTGTGACGCTGGCAAAATGGTCTATGACACCAAATGCTTTTGCTACTACGTAGGAATATAGATTGACGAAAAGAGCTAGATATCCCCAATCGGGCTCAAAAAGCCCTTTCCAAAAGGGGACATATAAAGCCCTCATTAAATAGATCGGCCCCTCTTCGGATACCATCTCGTGCAGCAAGCCATTTTTGGTTAGCATAGCTAGGCGAAACGCAGTGCAGCCTACCAACAAGAAAAAAGTGAGGACGGTAGCAAGAGTCAGTTTTTTCTTAACGGGAATGGCGTGTGTTAGATTCATGCCGACCCTGACCTTTACTGGTGTCGGCACACCTCTTCGATTAGCAAAAAGGGGCTAGGTGCCTTTTTGTTTAGATCGCTTCGTAGTTTTTTTGGCTGGGACCGAAGCTGGGGCGATGCCGCCACCAATGAGTTTTGCCAACTTCTCATATTCTACTACGGCAGCGCTAAGCCCTTGGCGGTATTTTTTTGCGTAGTCGTCAAATTTTCGAGCCGTGATCGGAGTGAAATCGTCTCCGGCTACCTGGCTTGCGGTGAGCGTGCGACGGCGTTGAATTTCCAATTTTCCATTGGGACTTAAGCCGTGTGCTGGGGAGAAACCGGTAAAACTAGCCGGGCTACGATCCTTAGCCAAACGCACATTATATTTGTCGATAACCGCCTTGGCCGCCAACAGCTTGGCCTCCATCGGATCCTGCCCCTTCCCCTTTTTGGTAGCGACGGCCGGGGCTGCCCAGCTTAGTTTTTCTGCATAGGTCACGAGCAGGTCGAGATTGTCCATCGCCACTTCTTTGTCGGCATTTCGAGAGCGTTTTTTCAACCAAGAAGCCCCATTGCCTCCTTCAGTCCGGCGCATGAACTCTGCGCGAATGGCATTCTCCACAGGCTTGGAGGGATATTCCATTCCATTTCGTTCTTGGGCATCAAACCGTTTCACGAGTGTCTTAATACGGTCAAAAACCATCTCTTCGCGGTGGTCTTCGGCGACCTCTTTAGTGGAGGATTGGGACGCTGTTGCTGCCGCCTCAGGCTGATATTGTGCCGGAGCCTCAGAAGCGGCCTGACCCTCAGGAGCTGCCGCAGAGGATTGCCCTTCTGGTGCCACTTCGTCGGTAGCCTGATTGGGAGGGGGAACTTCCGTTGGGGCTTCCTCACTGTAGCCAGAAACGTTCAAAGTCAGTCCCACAAGGGTCGCTGTTAGAAATTTCACAAAAGAATGCGACGAATTCATATGACTCCTGCTGGCGCAGGCCGAGCCTGCGCCTTGTCCATTACGTTACTCGTGTTATCGGCAAATACCGAAGATCGCTTAAGTCACGAAAACTCTTTGTTCGGGGTGCGGTTGACATACATGTATGGTGGTTTAAAGTTTGTTCAATGGATCGCAAAAAGATCTCTACTACGGTGTACATCACCCAAGACCAGAACAGTCTTTTGAAGTTGTTGAATCAAAAGACCAAAGTTCCTATTGCGGAATATATCCGCGAGGGCATTGATTTGGTGTTGGAACGCTACCGAGATCACCTCCCCGGTCAGCTTTCCCTTCTGAACGAAAATAAAGAACCAGAAGGAACAAAGCCACCCACTCGGCGTGTGCCCCCTCTCGACAACTAGAATGGAAGTTTAAGAAGTTGTGACTGACCCCAGCCGAATTAGAAATTTCTGTATTATCGCCCACATTGACCATGGAAAATCCACGCTGGCCGATCGCCTGCTGGAGGAGACTGGTGCCATCACCCAAAGGGAAATGAAATCGCAGTTTCTCGATCAATTAGAGATCGAGCGGGAACGCGGAATTACCATTAAAGCCCAGACCGCGCGCCTTAATTTCACCGCAAAAGACGGCCATGAGTATGTCCTTAATTTGATCGACACACCAGGACACGTAGATTTTGTTTACGAAGTGTCTCGCAGCCTTGCTGCCTGCGAAGGCGCCGTTCTTGTCGTGGATGCCTCCCAAGGTGTGGAGGCCCAGACACTGGCAAATGTTTACCTAGCCATCGACAACAACCTTGAGCTAGTGCCTGTTTTAAATAAAATCGATCTTCCTGGCGCCGACGTGGAAGGCACTAAGAAAGAGATCGAAGAGATTGTCGGAATTTCGACAGAAAAAGCCATTTGCATCAGCGCTAAAGAGGGAAAGAACATTCGAGCGGTCCTTGAGGCCGTTGTTGAACACCTTCCGCCCCCAGTGGGGGATCCCAATAAACAACTTCAAGGCTTGATCTTTGACGCTTGGTTTGACGAGTATCAGGGAGTTATCTTTTTGGTTCGCGTTGTTCATGGCACCCTTAGGCCCGGCGAAAAAATTCACATGCTGCATTCGGGTACCGATCACGAAGTCCTGAAGCTAGGAATCTTCGCCCCACGCGGCATGGGTGTAAACTCACTCTCCGTTGGCGAAGTGGGTTTCGTTGTTGCCGGCATTAAAGACCTTCGCGATGTAAAAATTGGCGACACGGTCACCAGCACCAAAAATCCATCCACCCAGGCGCTATCTGGTTTTAAAGAAGTGAAGCCAATGGTGTTTGCGGGAATTTACCCCACCGAAGCTGCCGGCTACGAAAACCTCAAGACCGCGCTGAGTAAGCTGACCCTAAATGACAGCGCCATTACGTACGAAGCCGAGAGTTCAGACGCCTTAGGTTTTGGCTTCCGTTGCGGTTTTTTAGGACTCCTCCATATGGAGATCGTTCAAGAACGTTTAGAGCGCGAGTTCAATGTCAACCTGGTGACCACGGCACCGACTGTGGTCTATCATGTGAAGACAACCAAGGGAGAAACCATCAAGGTTTATAACCCGTCGCAACTGCCTCCGGCAGGGCAAATTGAAGTCATTGAAGAGCCGATCGTACACGTTACCATTCATACGCCAGAAGAATTCCTGGGAAATCTAATTAAGCTGTGTGAAGAGCGCCGTGGCGTGCAAACCAAGCTCCATTACTTTTCTCCAAAACGAATTTTGCTCGAGTATGAGCTTCCGTTTAATGAAGTAGTGCTCAACTTCTACGACAAGCTAAAGTCGGTGAGTAAGGGCTACGCCAGTCTTGATTACGAAATCGTCCGATTCCAACCCGGTGATTTAGTAAAGCTCGACCTTCTTGTAAATGGCGATCCGGTCGATGCCTTGAGTTGGATCGTACACAGGGACAAAGCTTATTTCCGTGGCCGCGAACTTGCCATAAAGATGAAAGAGCTCATTGAACGACAAATGTTCGAGGTGATTATCCAGGCTGCCATTGGTGGCAAGATCATCGCAAAAACTCGAATTGCCCCGATGAGAAAAAACGTTATTGCAAAATGCTACGGCGGCGATATTAGCCGAAAGCGAAAGCTATTGGAAAAACAGAAAGAAGGTAAGAAGCGCATGAAACAGGTTGGCTCGGTGGAGATACCACAAGAAGCTTTCTTGGCTGCGCTTTCTATCGAGGACTAACCTTTGCGAGACAGAGTCCGCTATGTATTAGGTGCCTTTGCGATCGCCACAATTGTAGCGCTTTCTGCTCGATTCTTTTTTGTCGAAAATTTCAGAGTCTCTTCCGAGTCAATGAAGCCCAATCTTGTGGGCGGTGACTTGCTTCTAGTGACAAAGTTTAACTACGCTCTGAGAATCCCTTTCACCTCAATTGAGTTTTTTCACATTCGCAATCCCCAACGCGGCGAAGTGGTGGTTTTTACCCTCCCTGAATATGGATTAGAGACGTTTCTCAAACGCGTCGTGGCACTTGAGGGAGATACCATTGCACTCAGCCATGGAATCTTAACCGTAAACGGAGTGGCCGCTCAGTACGAGGCGGTTTCTGGGGATTTAAGTCAAGAGCTTGAGAGCTTCCCCGGTCAAACCCCTTACGCCGTGGTGCCACAGAAATCTATCGCTGGTGATTACGGCCCGGCTCTAGTTCCCAGAGGCCATTTTTTTGCTATCGGCGATAACCGTGGCGAAAGCCGCGACAGCCGCAAGTGGGGTCCGGTTCCCCTTTCTTATCTTCGCGGAAAATCATGGATGGTATGGCTGTCGCTAAAACCAGGCGGTAGTATTCGCACTGATCGTGTGGGACTTCGTGTGGGACTTCGTGTGGAATCCAGAAACAAAAAGAGCTGACCTATGGCAACGCCCACGTTAGCAAATGGCTAAGCACTGAACTTGATGTCCCAGTCAGTCCCACCAGAAGAGTCCAAAAGTAAAATACCTTGGGCCAAAAGCTCGTCGCGAACGCTATCGGACGTGGCAAAGTCTTTGGCGGCTCTTGCTGCGGTTCTCTGGGCAATTTTTTCGTCGACCCAATTCTCGGTAAGCCCTCTTTCTTCTAAAAGCATCTGCTTAAGTCCCTTTAAAAACGAAACGGGCTCAGAAGCAAAAAGATTGAGAACCGTGGAGAGTTTTCTGAAGTTTTCAAGAAACTGATCGGCCAGCTCCGGAGTATAGGCGGTAGGCTTAAAGCCTTTCTTTTCCAGGTAGGCATTCATGGTGCGAACGTAATCAAAAACCATGGCAAAGGCCTTTGGGGTATTAAAATCATCTTCAAGAGCCAGTTTCCAATTGGCTTCAAAACTATCCCCTAGCTTTCGTAGCGTTTCTTCGCCGGCAACTGGGTTTGGTCCGCCAGCTTGTGCTTTCGCAGCATTTGCTCGCACCAAGCTCGAATAAATGCGGTGTAAGCCAGACTGACTGTCACGGATGGTTTTTTCAGAAAAATCGATGGGTGATCGGTAATGGCCAGAGAGTAACAAAAACCGCAGCGTCTCAGCGCCATATAACTTCATGAAATCTCGATTGAGCACAATATTGCCAATCGACTTCGACATCTTTTCGTTTTGAAAAGACACGAGATTGTTGTGTAGCCAATAATTTACGTAGGGTTTCCCTGTAAAAGCTTCCGTCTGCGCAATTTCATTTTCATGATGCGGATGACAGAGATCGAGTCCGCCTCCGTGAATATCAAAAGTCTCACCAAGATGGGCCAAAGCCATCGCCGAGCATTCGATATGCCATCCGGGCCTGCCTTTCCCCCACGGACTCTCCCAAGCAGGCTCGTCGGCCGCCTTCTGCGGCTTCCATAGGCTAAAGTCTAGCGGATCGTGTTTTTTCTCATCCGCATCGATACGCACTCCCACACGAAGATCATCGATCTTTTTGCCCGATAGTTTTCCGTACTCCGCAAATTTACGTACGGAGTAGAGCACTTCCCCGTCAGGCGTCACATAGGCAGCACCTTTTTCAATAAGTCCCGTAACCAGATGGATAATTTGCTCGATATGCTCAGTCACCTTAGGAGCGATGGTGGGAGGCCGAATTCCCAACTGACCCATATCCTTTTTAAATTCCTCAATATATTTTTCGGAGACTTCTCTTGAGTCGATCTTCTCTTGGCGAGCTTTGACGATGATCTTGTCATCGACGTCGGTGAAGTTACTCACAAAGCACACTTGGTAACCGGAAAACTCCAAAAAGCGCCGGACGGCATCGAAGAAGACCGCTGGTCTAGCATTTCCCACATGGGTCAGGTTGTATACCGTAGGCCCACAGACATACATGCTCACTTTACCTGCATGCATTGGCACAAAAGGTTCTCGTTTTCTCGTTAACGTATTGTAAATTTCTAAAGCCATTAGTGTTTAATTTCGCGAAGGGAGACTAGGGCCTGAGCTGCGATAGCCTTTTTTTCTCCGATGGGTCCTAAGCCTTCCATGGTTTTTGCTTTCAAGCTTACTTCCGTTAGCTCGAGCCCCAACCACCGGCCTAGATTTTGTCGGATCGCATCCGAGAAAGGAGCTATTTTGGGCTCCTCGGCAAAAACGTTGATATCGATTTGGGCCGCTTGCCAACCCAATCTCCGCACCTCTCCAAGAGCTACGGCTAAAAATTCAAGACTATTGCGCCCTTTGTTTACCGGATCGTTGTCAGAAAACCATTGGCCAATGTCCCCAAGGGCAAGGCTACCGAGCAAAGCATCAGTCAGGGCATGTAAAACCACATCACCATCGGAATGGGCTACGGTCTTAAAACCGCAGGGCAATTCAATTCCGCCGAGTAGGACGGAGCCGTCTTCGAAGGGGGTTAAACGATGGATGTCGTAGCCGATGCCGAATCGCATTTTTCCTCGATATCCTTGAGTTCGAGAAACTGCCGAAGAGTGGCTAGCTCGAACTCATAGGTCAACTTGATGTTGCGTAGATCGCCTTCAAACGCGCCTACCGGTATTCCATAGTACTCACAAAGCGAGGCGTCATCGGTGAAAT
>JAYVQZ010000498.1:0-3677 GCA_043776735.1 Deltaproteobacteria bacterium
ATAACAAAAAAAGAGGCCAAAAGAAACTGGTGCACAGATGAGCTTCCGACATCATCATCAGGGAAGTGCTTAATGTCGCAGAAAGATAGCAAAGCAGCGGAAAGACAAAAAGCACAGGGTGGCTCTTTTTTACTATCTTCCAACTTATCCAAAGGCTGATAAGGGAATGGATGAACAGAGTGGCCCCAAAAATTTGCGCCAGCAGCCGTAGGTCGACCACCCCCAAAACCTTTCGGGCAAAAAGGGTAGGCGCAGCCTGAATATAATCACCGAAAAACTTGGACCAGTGGGGGAATATAGGTCGCTCTCTTGCGACAATTCCAAAGAAATCACCCACCCCGTCAGCGTAGAGGAAACGGAAGGTGGTTACCTCGAAATAGGTTAGTGAAAGAAGGGCTACAACCAAGAAAGAGACGCTTAAACGTGTTGTGTGATTCATAGGTTGACGGCAATTTCGGTTGTCCCGAGATTTTGGCTATTCAATGGTTGGCAAAGCGCCGCCGCCGGAGTGGGAAGTTCGTCCACCCTCTTCGCTTGCAGGGCGTCGAGTGTCCTGTATCGCCTTTCGGAACATCACCTCTTCATTAGAGGTCCCTTCCATGAACTCCGAGAGCAACTTATTGGCCATCTCGTTCTCTTTTTCCACGTCCATGAGGTAGTAGCCGAGCGATATCTTTGCGTAGGGATCCTGTTTGAATCGCTTATTAAGATCGATTAGGTCGTCTTTGGCATGATCGAGTTCTCTGTTTTGAAGCTGGGCAATAGCAAATCCAACTTGCGCTGCCGCATCCTCTTTCTGAATCGCGATGGCTTTCTCAAAATGTTTCTTTGCTTCAAATCCGTTGCGGTACTTTAAGGCGATGAACCCGAGATTGATCAAGGCCTCTCGGGGGGATTCCATCAACGTAGCTTCATGGAAGTAATCAATAGCACTCGATTCGAAGCCTTCTAAATAGGCGACCATTCCTAAATTATTCCAGAGGGCCGCAGATTTCACTCCGCGAGTCATCATGGCGAGCCAGGTCACTTTTGCGGCCGGCAAATTACCTAGGTCCAGTTGGGTCAGTGCCAGTAGATTGTGCAATGCCTGATTTGACGGGTCACGCCCAATGGCCTGTTGAATTAAGCCCAGTGCCTTTTGTGGAGACACCAATCGGGTCAAGTTTAAAAATGCAAAGGAGACTCCTTTTCGCGAATCCTCTGGCTTCTCTGAATCAAAGGCGGCCTTCAGACTCTGGTTCCTCTCTTCGTTAAGAGAACGGTAGAACAGAGGGGAGGGGGAAAGGGAAGCGTTGGTACCCGCCTGTCCCGCCTCATAGAGGGATCCTCGGGAGCCGGCTAGGGAACGCTCTGGTGATTGCTTAAACAGCCAGGAAGCAAAGAACGGATAAGCATATTGGGTTACCTTGCCAATTTGAATTTTAGAATCCGCCTTCGTGGGCAGCATCAAGGCAGTCTGCAACGGGGGAAGGTAGAAGGTTCGTGCGGCCGGATACCGTTCGCTCTGTAGTTCCGACGCCAACGAGTAGCAGCGTGGTGTCCAAGAGGAGAGAACATTAAACTCTTGCGCCTTATCTAGGCATTGAACAGTGAGCGCCAATGCCTTTTCGTTAAACGGAGTGATCATCGATTTCTTAAGTTCGGTGCGGTAAAGCTCAAGCTGATCTGCGGCGAGTTCAGCGGGGACGGGAGCTTCAAGCACGGCTTCCGCCATATCACGGTAGAGTGCCGCCGACTTGTAAATCGCAGCAAGTCCCCACTCTGAGGTGCCTAGCTTTACAATCCTTTGGTATTCCGCATCCAATTCCTTGAGCAGCGCTAATTTCTTGCGAAGATTGGTCTCAAGAACCTGCTGTGGTAACGAGAGCTTTAGCGAATAGAAAATCTCTTCTCGATGTTTGGCGAGCCAAAAGTGAAGTTTCGACAACGCCTCAGTACCTTCCGGAGTTGCGGCAAGGGAGGTTTGAGCTTTTCCAGCCACCCTCACGGCGTCTTCAAGGGTCTGAAAATGGCCTTTAAAGCCATTCTCGGCCATCAGTTCGGCAATGCGAACACTGTAGATCACGTATTGGGTAAGCGGCAGACCGCGCTGTGCGCGAAGCTCAAGCAAAAACTTTATGGCTCGATCCGGGGTTCCACCGCTTTGGTAGACCGCCAGCAGATCGCCTTCGATCTGCTTTGCTAAGTCGGGATAGGTGCGGAAAGCGGTTCGCATTACCGATTCCGCTTTGGTGTTTTGCCCAGCGCCCCAATAGTAGAGCCCTGCTAACCGAAGCGCATTTTTTGCTTGAGTGTTTCTATTGTAGTTCGTTGCAAAGAGCTCAAAGTACTTGGCTGCCTTTTCAAAGTTGGCCAAGTTTTCATAGGTCTTGGCCACTTGTAGAAGCATTGCCTCTCGGAATGTGCTCTTGGGGAAACGACGCAAAAAGTATTCCTGGGTTTCCACAGCATTGAGCAATAAACCTGCCTTACCGTAGTCAACGGCAGCATTGTAAAGGGCTTTCTCAAAAAGCGATTCGTCCTGACGGCCGTACGCTTTAGAATATTCGACATACCCCTCGGCTGCTTCTTTGAAGTCCCCCTTTTCCTCAAGCAATTGAATCTGTTTTAGTTCACTTTTCCTCAGGACATCGGACACGTCTGCGCGAAATTTAACTTGAGCCAATTGACTGGCCGGTTCTAAAAATTTTTTACAGGCGGCGATTAGCTTGGGAAATTCTTTGCGTCGATTCAAGATATCAAGAATAAGGTAGGCCGAACCGTAAGCGGTTTCGTGTTTAGGATATCGGGTCACAATTTGCCAGAAACTTTTATACGCATTTACCAGCTCATGATGGGTGTATTGCAGATAGGACTGGGTATAAAGGACGCTGGCGGCATCTTTCTGATCGCCGTATTTTGCCAGGTAATCCTTGGAGATATCGATGAACTTCTGTTCCGCTTCTGAGAAGGCGATCGGCTCAAGGGAGGCATCCTCTTTTTCTTTTAGTTTGGCCGTGTTTTTAGAGGAGATCTCTTTTAACCCTGCCTTCTTGCGAGCTGCATTTATCTCCCTGTCTAACGCATTTAACGCATACCGGATGGAGTCTAGCTTGAGGTCGGCGGCGCCAGGTGCCTTATAAACGAGGTAGTAATTGTCTGCTGCAGCTAAATACTGCTCCTGCTTATAGAGAATTTCTGCCAGGAAAAAACGAACTTTTGCGGAGTGGCCAGTGGACGGAAAGTATTCCAAATATTTGGTGTAGAGCTTACGGGCCGCGTTATATAGGTTTTCGTTTTTTGTTTTTTGTCCATCCGCATGGAGCTGAAAGGCAAACTTACGGGCCGTTTCTTCAAACTCAGTTTTCGCCGCAGTTATGGTGGCGGGATTGGTGGAGTTTAACTCGTACCAGTTGGAGTTTTCTAGATATCCCGGGAACCTAGTAAACAAACGTTCCACGGCACGGGGAGTATCGCCCATCAAACGGTAGGACTCTACGACTTGAATGTCATAGGTGGGGTTCTTGGCATAGTTGGGGTCCATCGCCAAAAGCGTTTCGTAAAGATAAGTTCCGTTCTTATAGTCACCCGACTCCCGAAATAGGGCGGCCATCGATTCTAGCCCTCTTCGATGATGAGGTTCTCCTTGGGCCTGAAAGAAGGCGACACCTTCTTGCACGAGCTTAAGATCGACGAAA
>JAYVQZ010000499.1:0-3671 GCA_043776735.1 Deltaproteobacteria bacterium
TATTTATTCGTTCCGTTCGTCTTGGGGTGTTGCTCCATACTTTCTGTACGATTGTCCCAATCAATTACCCCCGGAGAACTCATGACGAATACCAAACTACCGATTCTGCTGTTGTTGGTATTTTTTTCTACTACGAATCTTTTAGCTGCTGAGCGTTATCAAAAAATTGTCGATCGAATGAACGTACTTAAAGGACAGTACCCTTTGGTGACGCATATATTTTCGATTGGAAATAATGACGACAATGTTCCTCTTTACGCCATGCGTGTCAGCTTAACGCCAACGGTTACTGATCCCAATAAGGTAGCGCACTTAGTCGTAGGAACTCATCATGGCAACGAGTTAGCGGCTCCGGAATTTACGATGTATTTCCTTGAGGAGCTCTTAAAGAAATATACAAGTAGCAGGCTCTTTCAAGAGCGGCTCGAGGATCGGGAGTGGGTGATTATTCCCGTACTCAATGTCTCCGGCTACAACGCGGCTAATCGTCAGGAAAAAGGAAGAGATCCCAATCGTGACTATCCCGGCCCCTGCTTCTCGTCCCCTGGCGGAAATCTAAAAAGCATCCGCGCTGTCATGGAACATTTACGTACCCGAAATTATGTCGGGAGCCTGACGGTCCACGGATATGTCGGAGCCCTCACTTATCCTTGGGGAGTAAACGTCGAAAACGTGAAAACGCTGGATCACAATGCTTTCGAGCAGAACACTCGAAAGGCGGCAGAACTAAACAACTATAGGTATGGAACCTCAACTGACGTCGTATACCCCGTGGACGGGGCATTTGAAGACTACACCTATTGGAAGCATGGAATTTGGTCACTACTACTAGAGCTGCGTGATGGGAGCGCCAATGATATCGAAAAAACATCCTTGGCTATCTTCAGCTACTTCGACGGCTTAGACTCAAGCCCAAGCACTAAAAATCAGCTGACCAGCGCTTGCCACCGCTCAGGCACGTTGGATCTGGCAAACGAATAACGATTCCTGTAGAGCCAAGCAAAAAGGTACTTAGTACCTTTTTGCTTGGCCCAAGAAACTAAAAGACCTGCAATAGCCGATCGGCCATCGTTAAAAGACACGCTGCAATGACGGGGAAAGTGAGATTGTCATTTAACGGAAGCGGTAGCGCTTCGGCCACAGCACTGATAACACCGCCAACCAGCGCCAATAAAAGAGCAAGAGGCCCCGTCAGATGCATGAAAAAAAGAGCAAACAAAAAAGTCATTAAAGCCGAAATACCAAAGTTGGCTAAGCTGCCTTCCCAGGTCCTCCCCGCTAAAAGAGGATGACGCCCCCAGTTAGAACCTACGATTGCAGCAATAGGATCTCCGGCAGCCAGGTAGAGAAGTCCCAATAGAGCTATAGGCTTAGGAAAACAAAGAACGAGAATGGTCAACGCCATGATGTAGTAACTGTTTGCCGATAGCCGCAACAACTCTTCCCGACGCATAATCTTCCCGAATAATTTCAGCGCCAAAGTATTTAGCGACGGAACCCTAAGACGAATAAAATCCATAACGATAAATGGGATGCCTACAAACGCAAGGAGCAGCATTGCCGTTCGCTGGTCGATAAACCAAGCGTATAGGGTAAAGCAGCCAAGTCCACTCATCAGATGGTAGAAGCGCCTAGGCAGGTGAAGAGTCTGACGCTTCTGCTGAAGGACCTCTTTCTTTTTCTGCCGTTCCACAGCGCCCCTTTTTGAAATCGAGACCTCAAAAATGGCAGCGCCCCCAAAAGAAGGCTTAAGCATTTCGTCTCCTACATACGACTCATGTTAAAATGAAATGTAACTCATGCGTAACGTAATTCCCTCTGTTTTTTCACTTTTTGCGTTCGCTGCCCATCTTTTTATTGCGCCGGTTTTTTCGCTCACCTACGACAGCAACCGCGTAAAAGCGGCAATGGCAGCAGCTTCACTTGTGGCTGAAGTCGAAATTGAAACCGTGCAAAAGGAAAAGGATTCTCTCCAGGGCGTCCGCTTTGTTGCAAAAGCCAAATTGCTCAATACACTCCGCTCTAGCAGTGCCTTACTCCTTAGAGATGGAGACAGAGTAGAAATTTCCGGGCCAGGAGGAGAACTTGGCGAATCCGGGGTGCTGCTCCCTGGATTCCCGCGCCCCTACACCGGTCACCGTTACCTCGCCCACTTAAATCGTTCAGCTAACGGTCGCTATTCCATAGTGGGGTTCGAAGCAGGCTTCACCCCACTTTTTCACAACCGTAATTCTACCCGAAACCGAACCGACGGCTCCAACGGTGATGGTTCGGGTGCTTTTCTCTTTTGGGACAACTCCTATTTCCCCCTTCCCTATTATTTTTCAATTATCAATTTAAAAGAAAATCCTGACTATCTTCCGGCGGTCGACAAGAGTCTTAACACATGGCGGAAAGTAGACGGCACAACCGTTGAGTTTCTACCCATGGGCTGCACCGACAGCAGAACCAATGGCAACGATGGCCTAAATCAAATTGTCCTTATCAAAAGCGGGTGGGATCTCGACCCCATGGCGATCGCTGTGACTAGAAACTATTACATTTCGGGGAGCACTTCTCGCAATGGAATGATCATGGATTCCGACATCCTACTTAACGGCCAGAACTACCGTTTCACAACGACAAATGAGCCTGGAGCGCATGACGTTCAGAACATTGTGACTCATGAAACGGGGCATCTGTTGGGGTTGGGCCATGAGACCGATCCTTCAGATTCCAACGCCACGATGTACGCGTTTGCTGGCCCCAATGAAACGAACAAAAGAACCCTTCACGATAATGATCTTAGCGGTATCCGGTCAGCCTATCCTGGGGTCGGAAATCGATACGCCGGGGATCTTATGACGACAAATTGCCTCCTAGGACGTCCCCCATCCTGCCTTGCCGTGCACGAAAGCCCACCGCCCTCTGGGGCAAAATCAGCAACAGCTCTTCTCTTACTTGCATTAGTTATCTTTGCAGGGAGACAGCTTAGTCGACGGAGAAACTAGCTGGCTGAGGTTGCCGTCGCGCCACTTTGTGGCTTGTGACAAATCGCTAAAAACAACCTCTCAGGCCATAAGGCCTGGGCGTCTCAAACGTTCATGCTACCGGGGCTCAATCACCCCACACTCATTTTAATTTTTTTTGCTCCGATTTAGCCTTGGACGCCAACGGGCTCTTAGGGAATCGTTCAATCAACTCCTGATAAAAGAGCTTTGCTTCTTTAGGTTTTCCTAAAGAACGAAAGGCCTGCGCTTGGCGATAGATCGCCGTAGGCACCAGGTTATCTTTTGGATGGGTCTTGATAAACTCAGAGAAAGTGAGTGTAGACGAAGCGAAGTCTTTGATGGAAAAAAGACTTTCGCCCAAATAAAACTGTGCTTTTTTTGTGTCCTCGCCTTTAGGCCGGTTTTTAATCACAGCACGAAAGACCTCAACAGCATCTTCAAACTTTTCCTGATCGTAGAGTGCCTTTCCTGTTTCAAAACTGGCACGAGATCGCTCTTCGGCTAATTTCTTCTGCTGCGTCTCTTCATTTTTACGCTGCATCTCCTCTTCGACCGCACGCTGTTCAATGGCCTGCATTCGTGTGGCGAGAGTA
This sequence comes from Deltaproteobacteria bacterium, assembly GCA_043776735.1. Lineage (GTDB taxonomy): Bacteria > Bdellovibrionota > FAC87 > UBA2466 > UBA2466 > JBGSST01. Next base: position 3,584 of record JAYVQZ010000499.1, read on the forward strand.
CCCAACTCTTTTTTCATCTCATCGTTATGGCCGCGCAGCTGCGAGGTTTGCTCTTCCAGAATAGTAGCCAGTCTGGCCACTTCGGTAC
>JAYVQZ010000500.1:0-3669 GCA_043776735.1 Deltaproteobacteria bacterium
GTGAAGCAGTACTTGGATCTTTTGAGAATGCCCAACTTCCATTTTACTGAAGAGAATAAAGAGGTCGTCGTCCTAGGGCTAATGGGAATGACCTCCCAGCAAATTTCTCCTCCGGCGGCCATGGCCATGGACTCACGCTCTCATCATATTGAAGAGGGAATGCGGGTTATCCATAAATACAACTGCCAAGGTTGCCACGTTGTGGAAAAGCTCTACCAAGCTCTTGCTGAGAACGATCCAAAACGGGAAGAGCATGAAAAGGATAAGTATAATCTCGAAGGTCGGATTCTTAAGTACTATGAGGAAGACGAAACTCTTGGACCTCCTCCTTTGGTTACCGAAGGCTCCCGAGTCAATCACGCTTGGGTCTATAACTTTTTGAAAAATCCGGGAGACTATAAGTTACGGACTCGGCTTAAAGTTCGGATGCCTTCCTTTAATCTGGCCACGGAAGAGTGGAATAAGATACTTGCTGGCTGGTCAGCGCAGGGGAATACCGAATTCCCAATGGCAGAGATGAAGCCCGTTCAGTTAAGCGCCCATGAGTTGGAAACGGCCAATAAGCTGGTTACCAAACTGGCCTGCTATAGTTGTCATACGAAAGGCGAACGACTCTCCGCTGCAGAACTTGAAGGCGGTAGTCGTGGATTGGCTCCTGATTTCCTTTACGCGGCCAAACGTTTACGTAAAGAGTGGATCGTGAAGTTGCTAAAAGATCCTCAGTCAATGGTTCCTGGTACGCGTATGCCAGGGTTCTGGCCAGAAGGCCAGTCGCCCGCCCCGGAAATTCTCAACGGCGATTCTGAAAAGCAGATCAACTTAATTTCCGACTACATCCTCTATCTCGGCCAAGGGCGAGACATGAGTGCTCCTAACAAGGGGCCAAACAAGGCAGCCAACGAAAAGAGCGCTAAGAAAAAGATGACCGTAGGAATGGCCGATTAGGCCAGCTCAAACTCGCTCACAAGCGATCTGATCTCTCGGGCCGTTGGCCCGGGAGTCTCAACCCCCTTTAATTCTGCGAATGTCATTACGCTTCTCATGCTGAGGAGGTCCAGGCGGGCCGGAGTGCGTAACTTTTTAACATCGAACTGTGGCAATCCTCAAAAAGGGTCTCCTATTGAGAGGTTAGGGTGTTCTGTTTTTTGACAATCGCCCGCCCGTTCCCATAACTGGCTTAACTCATTGAATCTAGTAGGGAAGCAACACCGCTCCAAATTTTTATGTCGGTATCTTTTTCATATGAAAACGGTGATAGCGGGTGTCAGTTATTTGAGCAGGCATTTAAGCAAACGTAGGGATTTCGTTCGGTTAGCAGCCTTTTTTTTCCTATAATTTTTGATTGGTACCAACGTTGCTCTCTAGTGGAATACACGTTTTGGAGAGGAAAAATAATGAGACTCAGAATTCGAATCTCTTCCGTCAACACCGATGGAACGACGACTTCAGAAATAAAGGAATTAAAGAAAGACTCCTGCACGATTGGACGCGCCGGGTCTGATCTCATGGTTCCTGATGGCGGGGCGTCCCGCCGTCATGCCATGTTCTACCAAGGCTTGCGTGGGGAACTTCGGGTAATGGATCTCCATTCCACAAACGGAACCTACCTAGGGGAGGATAAGATTATCGATCACCCCATCGGCAGTGGTACGATCGTTCGTGTGGCCAACACTGCGGTCACGGTTTTGGACTATGAGCCGGATCGACATTCCGTGGGAGCTAACTTAAATCGCGCTAACTTTGAACATGCGATCGACCAAACCACCCAGATTAATGTTTTTAGAGACACTCTGAGAGAGCCATCCACTCAGGAGTCAAGCCAAGGCGGAAACGTTTCTCGTCGCATTACTGCCCAGCCCCATCCCCATAAAAAAATCGGTTAATACCTATTTGGTGTAATCCAGCGGAATAAACTCTATGGTCAGAGGGTACTGGTAACTGCGGTACCCCTCCAAACTTGGAGCGCCACCCTCTCGGTAACTCAAGTCCCAAAAAGCTGCCAATAATAAGGCCGATTTGGCCATCTGAAGAGCGATAATATCGTGAAAGGCCACTGCCCCTTTTTCTTCTGACGGCCGTTTGGCGGGGATCTTATGCGGACTTTTTTCGGACGGAGCAATCAGCTCGTCGGCTCGCTCCACCTGCGGTAGCTCCTCCATTGCCTTCGTACTTAACACTCTCATTCTTTCCACCACAGACCCCTCCGGCGGAGGAAAAAGCTTGGCTGCTCTTAGGCGGAGGGCTTCCGACTCAACCTCTTTCACCAACGCCACGTCCATCGCGTTTACCGAAGTGGTTTCATAATAGGTATGGATGCCCCCCCGCTTTGAGTCCCACCCGTCGGTGTCTGAAGTGTTGTGATAGGGCATTGAGGAGTCCCCAACGAAATGGCCCATTAAACCCATATTGGCCATCATTCCAAAAACGGCAGAGTTATACGGAAGCTCAAAATCCTGTTCCTCTTTTTTGTCTTTGGGAGGGCTGGCCTTTTTTGCCGTGGCTGCGAAATCGCGGGCCCGCCGAAAAAACTGGTCGGTTCTCCACCAATTGGTACCTAAATTATCGGCGACCACAGTCGCCGGTTTCCCAGCCTTTTTTACGATCGTAGCGAAATCGGTGGGCAGATCGAAAATTTTGTACCCCAGTTTTTCAGGGTTCATATAATGCGAAGCATCCCCCTCTTTGGAAATAGGTCCGAGGTTTCGCCAGTAGCTGTCGGGAAGGTTGCAGACGTGGCCAAGGGTATGGCCGCGGTCTCGTAGAAATTTTGAGAGCCCCTTCTCGGTCACCATTCTAGTGGCGATTTCACAAATGACGTGATGGCCCCGTTCTCCCCAGCCAAATGATAAGGCCGACCAGCTCAACAGAACCAATAAGAAGTGTTTTTTCATAGCTCTCCCAAGGCAACGCCTGCGGCTTGCTTGTAACAGAAGTCAGGGGCATTGGCTTTACCCCCCCTTCCGTCATTGCCAGGGGGGAGAAGAATTCTTAGGGACACCCTATTTAGACAGGCTCCGGCTCAAAAGCCTTGCGTGCCCTGGCTCCCAGGTCGGTGCCAATCCATTCAGGGGCCTTGCCCTCCGGATCCGCGGGTTTCTGCCGGTAGGTATCGGGGTGAGCATAAAAATAGAGAACGGCCTTTAGGCGTTCTACTTGGCTGGCCAGTTTCGCCACGGTGAGTTGCAACTCCTGTTCTGCCGCAAGCGACTGCGCCTCTGGGGGGACTTCGGCAGCTTTTAACTCGCGAATGGTCTGGATAAGGAGGGGGACGTCTTCCCTGGAGTTTTGAATAAAATCGAGGGTTCCGTCTAAGGAGTGATTTTCGATGTCTAGGGCAATGTTTTTATCGGCATCTAGGTGCAAAATGGGGGAAGCGGTGCCAGCCCGTTGTATGGCCCAACCGCTGCGCATAGAGCCGTTAAAGCCAATATTCCAGGGGCCGGGGCTGGCCGCCTTTGCCCTCTCTTCGATTTCATTGATTTCTGAGTTCTCCAACATAGGATTGCCTCCTCACTTTCCCCTCATTATACTCCGGGAATCCTGAATGTTTTGGCCTCTTTGGAAAAGGGGGCCCAAGAAATCTAAAGGGAAATTAAATAGGGACGCCCGTATCCCAGGAGATCTTCATTATGTTCAAAAAATTATTCGCCGTAGTTCTGGTGGCGCTCA
>JAYVQZ010000501.1:0-3668 GCA_043776735.1 Deltaproteobacteria bacterium
CGGAGTTGTAAGCCATTAGAGACAATTCCCAACTCTTGAAACGCAACCTATCGGCGAGAAGCAATCTCATGGCCGCGTCCGTTTCTGTTTCCACGTCAAGCCGCTCGTCCACGTCAACGTCTACGCGAAGGCCATAGAGCCGTGCGGTATTGGGAATAAACTGCCACAAGCCTGCTCCACGTGCCGGATTGCCTTTCTCAGGAAGATTTTGAAAGCCCGACTCCACAAGGGGCACTGCAAGTAACTCCAGCGGTACCGCATAGGGAGCCATCTTATCGGTGACCACCTTCTGCACAGACTTCATCCGGGTAAGGCTGTCGCGTATAAAACGTCGCCCGTCGGGAGTTCCCACGAATAGATTTAACTCATTCACGACGAGGTCATTTATAGTGACGGGGAAATCACCGCTTTGGGAAGCTCGATTTAAATTCTTTGCCTCCGCTAATGAGATCCGCCGATCTTGAATGAGATCTCCTGATGCCAATGCTACTGCGCCAACGATGCTGAACCCTAGGCCCAACCACAAACTTAGGCCCCAACTCCCTAGTCGATTTTTTTCTTTTTGGAACATGATGGAGATTCTCCGTTTTAGTGTGGAGTTCCCAAGAAATCCCAGACCGGTTGCGCAGGCCGGACCGAAGTTTCTCAGGACGCTCATTTCGGCCACCCGTAACAGGCAGCCACTCATTGCCGATGATGAGACTTTCCTTTGGTCGACCAGGGCCTCATCACAGGCAAACTCTTGGACCTCAAGCATCCGTCGGTGCCAGAGGTAAAAAAATGGATTTCCCAAAAAGAGCCACCGCAAAAACACCAGTGCGTAGACAGCCCGCGTGTCCCCCCGCCTAAGGTGCTCGAACTCATGGAGCAAGGCGCTTCGACAACTTTCTGATTCCCCTAAAATCGCCTCCGGTAGCACCACTAGGGCAGTATTAAACCACGAGAACGTGAAAGGGCTGACCACGTCTCCTGAGGCCATGATCTCTAGCTTACCGACCCCGCGTATTCGATAGGCCGCCTTCCGAATTTTCGTAGTGAGGTAGACATCGCGGCTGAAAAGGAAGGCCCCGTAGAGGAGATAGGCTCCGCCAAGCATTAACAAAAGCCCAGGGATCTCTTGCGGAGCCTTCCAAGAAGAAGACTCATTCACCGAGAAGACCCACGGCGAGTGGTTTGATTTTTGGGCCACCCACTCCTTCGCGGTAGCAGCGGCCCAAACGGAAATCGTGGCGCTACGCTTCATCAAAAAATGGTCCTGTGAGGAGAAAACGGAGGAGAGCACGGCTGCCAGTAAAATAAAGATAAGCATTCCATAATGGCCCCTCAGCTCGCGTCTAAAATCCACGCCGCGTCGCTTCTGATTCCACCACGAAAAGGCGATGGCAAGGCACGCACCAACCGATACCAAACATTGGATCTGCATAAACTTTGAAAGCAGAGCAATGAAGTTCATTCGTCTAGCCTTTCATTAACTAGCGCCCGAATAGCTTTAAGTTCCTCCACGGACAGGTTGGATTTTTCGAGTAGCTGCTTGACTAGCAAGCTAGGGCTTTTTTGAAACACCTGCTGGGTGAGCTGACGCAACGATTGTCCGGCGTAGTCTTCCCGACTAATGAGCGGTACAAAAAGATGCGCCCTCTCCCGTTTTTCACTTCTAACGACACCTTTTTGCTCGAGGATCTTCATCATCGTGGCGACCGTCGTATAGGCCAATGCCCGCTCTTTGGGAAGCTTACCTTGCACCTCCTTTACGGTGCCCTCGCCCAACTCCCATAACGCACTCATGGTCTCCAGTTCCACTGGAGTGAGCGGCTTTTCTAACGAAGTGATCTTTTTTTGGACCATCAGGATTCCCCCCTATTCATTAGTCTACTAACTTTTTAGTAGATATCTACTAATTTTTTAGTAGGCATAATTGAACGGGGGCTAAAATAGACTGCCAAGTGGCAGTGGCAGTGGCAGTGGCAGCTCTACTTAGTCGTATCTTTTTTGTGAGTACAAAATCTCACCTGCATTGAGAAAACTCGGATGGGAGTTGGCGTTGGGCGCAAACGGCAACATCGTTCTAGCTCCGCCATCCGATCTCATGGTGTAGATTCCAGTTGCGGTTGATTGAGAAAGATCAAAATGTTGAAGGACGAGTGTGTGGGAGTCGGGAGACCACGCAGGAGTGGCATCATTATCTAAAGACGCTGATAAGCCTTTCTCCAATCCACTCTTCAAATCAAGCTCCATCACATGCCAAAGCCTACCCCCCTGGTAACGCATGAACGCTATACGGGTGCCGTCGGGGGAAAATCGTGGATCGTAATCTCCATAGTTAATTTCTTCCGGTGTCGTCGAGGCGGGATGGGTGGGGGCAGTTAGGCGAGTCAGATTCGTTCCATCAAGTTTCATGGCGTACAAGCTATCGGGAGCCCCCTGCCCTCGCGACGGAAACACGATCCATGGTCCCAGGATATGGGGATCGGAGGGACGGAGCTCTGCGGGAATAGGAACTTGAACTTTCGTCCGCGTTGTCACATCTATAAGAAATATTTTGGTTTGGCCATTTCCCTCCGTGGAGAGATAAACCACCGTACTGTCATTGACCCAGCTGCTATTACAACTGAGCGTTCCGATTTGGTTGGTAACGAGCACCTGTGGCTGGCTGCCGTCGCTATTTACTATTCCGATGGAGGTATTGACGTAACCGCCAGTCTCTTCGGCAAGACCCAGGACCTGGCGCTTATGAAATTGGGTGAACGTAATTCGTTTTCCGTTCGGAGAAACTCGACCGTGGGTTAATTCATTGTAAGGATGGGTGAGCACCACCTTCACATTTTTCCCGTTAGTGTGGGCCCGCCGTAAACTAAACGTATCTGCGACCAAAGGCGCAATCTCGATGGGGAAGGATAAATCTCCGAACACCAGAGAATCCAAGACGGGGCGGATACGGACCGCACTCAAGGCGGGGATTAAGAGGGAACTTAGGCGAGTTATCGTAGGGCATTTTGAAATGCAGTACGGCACTGGAGATCGGGTAACTGTTTTTAACCCCCAATAAGTCTGGATCAGCAGAGGGTTTTCAAACGTGACGTCGGCCGTTTTAACATTTATCCCGGGCCATGACTCGATGGGAGATACCGCGGTTTGCACCGTGCCAATTATTTCGCTCGCTGTTATAGCCGTTGGGTACCAGCTAGAGTTGGTAGAAAGCGGGGCCAAGCCCCGTAACTGCACTTTTACTGGGGTTCCGATGGCATTTTGCGGAATGGCAAGCATCGCGGTTGGCATAGGACATCCAGAAAGGCAATAAATCACGGCTACTTCAGTGATCCGTTGGGTGGCTCCCTGTATCGGGCTGTCTAAAGTGAGGGTAAAAGATTGGAGACCCGGCTCCGCGGAGAAATTACTTTTGACGACTCCCGACACGATCTCCTGAGCAAAAACACCCGAGCAGATAAATGGAAAAAAAAGCATTGCTGCACGTAGGAATTTCATGGGCGGACTCCGGGGGTGAATTGAATCTTAGAATACAAATATGAAGCAAGTATGATGCCCTTGAAAAACTCTATGATTTCATTTGCCAAACGGATCCCGGCTGGCGATTTTTTTGGCTGTGCTGGCTAAGTATTCGACAGGTTAACGCCTATCTCCAGTAAAAGTTTGCCCTAAGCTATTAAAAA
>JAYVQZ010000502.1:0-14453 GCA_043776735.1 Deltaproteobacteria bacterium
AGACGAAAATGAGCCACCTGCCCTCTGGCGTGAACACCGCTATCGGTTCGACTAGAGCCAAGAACGATTACGGGGTACCCGGTAAAGGTCGCCAGGAGATCCTCCAGCGTCGACTGAATCGTAGGTTCAATCGCCTGCCTCTGCCATCCATGAAACAGGGAGCCGTCGTACTCGATGAGAAGACGGAATGTCATACCTTAATGGATTTGCGGGGAGCCAGGATGGACAAGCACAGGTGCGGGATTTTTCGTGGTCAGCCAATATTCAAGGCCCTCTATCGCATTGAGTGCCGAACCTCGACGAAGGTTATCGGCCATGAGCCAAAACGTAATGCCGGCCGGATGGTGCGGAGACCGGCGTAAGCGGCCAATAAAAACAGGATCGGTTCCTGAACATTCCCGGTTTGTAGGGAAGATCTGCGACTCTGGCTTATCCAAGACTTTTAACCCTGGAGACCTATCCAAGAGTTCTCTTATCGGTTCAATCGACGGAATAGGCGTGTCTAGTTCCAAGTAAACCGTAGCGCCAAAGCCATAAAAAGTGGGGACTCGCACGGCAGTCACATGAAGAGGAAGCTGGGTACTAAGAAGACGGTTTACGTCGTTGCGTAACCGGCTCTCTTCGGAGGACTCTCCATTTTCCCCTTTTTCACCGATCCAGGGAATGCAGTTAAAAGCTAACGGGTGGACGGGGTTTTCTTTCTCCCCTTCCGATCCATTGAGCATCTGGGCTGACTGAAACGACAGATCCTCAAAACCTTCCGCTCCCATTTCAGAAGCCGGTTGGTAAGTAGAGACTACTGCCGACTTGATACCAAAACTCTTGAGAAACGGCTGAAGCGCCAACGCAAGGGGAACCGCACCCGAAATCGGACCGGTCACAACACGCCCTTCATAACGCAATAGCTCAGCCTCGTTGATGCCGGGGACCACCATGGGAACCCCTTCCAAAGAGCGAAAGGCTCCGGAAAAGTCCCACACCAAACACCCCGCCTGTTGGGCGTGGGGTAAGAATCGTCTGGTGACATCGGCCGGCGACGCAAAGAAAACAACATCAATATCCGAAAAACTTCCCGAATCGACTAGTTCAAGCTCTTCACCCTCTTCGGCCAAAGAGAGGTCTTCCAAATCACCAGGGTTACAGAGTTTCACTACCTGATCAGGATCGAGTTCGATTTCATCAAGAAGGCAAACCAGCTCTTTTCCCAACAAGGAGGAGGCGCCCACAATGGCGACGCGCTTTAATTTCGGCAGGTGGTCAAACTTCATGCGACTCGTCTACTCTCTTTCCCCGGCTTTCGCCACCAAGGGTTTGGGTTTAGAGAAACGCCGACGAATCCAAGAGGCCGCCTCACGTATAGGCCCCCAGGCCACATAGTATCCAAAGACCATCGCGATGGTAATCTCTGGCCGAATGGCAATAAGAGCCAACCCGATCACCATAAACACGAGAAGAATAAAGCTTCGCCGATGGCGTAGATCGAAATCCTTGAAACTCCGATAGCGAATACTGCTAACCATCAGGAGGCCTAACGCAAAAACAAGAAAAAGCACCAGTGAGTCAGGGTAGTTGACTCCCATTTCATGGCTTGAGATCACCACACCGGCTACCATATTGGCCGCAGCAGGGATCGGAAGACCAAGGAAATAGCTTTTGGGTAGCTCTTCAGAGATCGTGTTAAAGCGCGCTAACCGCAGGGCGCCGGCGGCACAAAAGAAAAATGCCCCCGCCCATCCCAAACGACCGTAGGGCTGCAAGGCCCACACGTAGGCTAGGATTGCCGGAGCCACTCCAAAAGAGACCACGTCGGCGATAGAGTCGTACTCCAGGCCAAACTGACTGGTGCTCTTGGTAATGCGCGCTACACGACCATCTAAAACATCAAAAATACCGGCAAAAAGAATGGCGTAGGCTGCCTTATCAAACTGGTGATTAAACGAGTGCAGGATTGAATAGAAACCGCAAAAGAGATTTCCCGTTGTAAACAGACTGGGAACGATAAGGATGTAATTGTGGCGGTTTTTAGGAGGCATCAGGACTCCTTTAATTTGGCGAGGATTGTTTCTCCACCCAACGTTCTTTCACCGACCTTCACCAGGACTTCAGCATCCAAAGGAAGGTAGACATCTACACGAGAGCCAAAGCGGATAAGACCAAACCTCTGCCCTTTGAGCACAAAGGAACCGATGCTTGGGTAACAAATAATACGTCTGGCGATAAGGCCTGCAACTTGGACCACAACAAGTCGCTCCCCGTGATTAGTTTCTACTAGTAAGGCGTTTCGCTCATTTTCTAACGAAGCCGCCTCTTCCCAGGCAGCGAGAAAACTACCGCGCCGGTATTTCATGTCTTTTACCGTTCCATCAACGGGAAAGCGGTTCACATGCACATCCCATAGGGACATAAAAATGCTCACTTTTTGTCTTACTTCTTTTGAGAACTCCGGCTCAGTGGCACTTCCCACATAGATGACCTTTCCATCCGCCGGACAGGCGACCATGGAGGCCCCAACGGGGGCAAGCCTTTCGGGATTGCGGAAGAAAAACGCCACATAACCAAGGACCAGCAGGCATGGCAAAACCGCTTGCCAGAGTCCGCCCACAGCAAAAGCGACCGCTGCCAAAAGAAAAACCAACAGAAAGGGGATCCCCTCCTGTACTACCGGCATGCCTTCATTTTTCAAGAATTACTCCCCGCGGTCAGAGTCGTCGCCTTCTTCTCCGAGGAAGGTATCGTGCACATCTGCCTGAATCCATTCAGCATTATTGGATTCATCAGGCAGATTTTTTAGGTAGGCCTCCGCTTCTTTGCGGTCTACTAAATTTTTATCAACGTAGCGAGACAGAGTTCGCTTATCAAAATACTTGGACGGCTTGTTCATACTTCACCCTCAATGAAAACGAGACCTTAAATGAGATCGTTTGGTTTAGGCAAGTCATCAATCCCAACCAGCTCAGGCGGCGGGGGCATAAAATCCACCCCAGGGCCGCGATGATCATTTTCGCTGGTCTTGGCTTCGCCCATAACTGCGTTGGGATTCTCATGCTTTGCAATAATATCTTCGAACTCTTTGCTCTCGATCACTTCGCGCTCGGTAAGGATGGCGGCGATTTTGGACAAAAGCTCTTTCTTCGATTCAATCAGCGTGCGAACGCGGTTGTAGGAATCCGTCAAAATCTGTTGAATCTCATTGTCCAGCAGCTCTGAGGTCGCATCACTATATTCTTTTTGGTAGCTCAGCGGACCACCAGCGGACTGCAGGAACGTGGAACGCTCTGCCGAGAAGGAGCGGGCTCCAAAGCGAGGGCTCATCCCGTATTCCATCACCATCCGCTTGGCGATATCGGTGGCCTTTTGAATATCGTCCGACGCGCCGGTAGAAATTTCTCCAAACATGACCTCTTCAGAAACACGGCCGCCAAATAGTACGTCAATTCGAGCGATGAGTTCGGGACGGGTCATTAGGTAACGATCTTCTTTGGGTAAAGACATCGTGTAACCCAAAGCACCAAAACCTCGAGGAATAACGGAAATTTTATGTACCGGATCCGTGCCAGGAGTGAAATAGGTCGCCAAGGCATGCCCCACCTCATGGTGAGCCACGATGGTTTTCTCTTTTACATTAATAAGACGTGTCTTCTTCTGCAGACCGGCAATCACGCGGTCGATGGCTTCGTCAAAATCAGAAAGCTCCACTTCGGATTTTCCCTTTCGCACCGCCAAAAGCGCCCCTTCATTGATCACGTTGGCCAGATCAGCGCCCACAAAACCAGGAGTGCGAGCGGCGACCACCTTAAGGTCGACGGAATCTTTCATTTTCACATTGCGACTATGAATCTTAAGTATCGCTTCTCGGCCCTTTACATCGGGTCGGTCAACGAGCACCTGACGATCAAAACGACCGGCACGAAGCAATGCCGGATCCAAGGTTTCTGGTCGATTAGTTGCTGCCATGATGATAACGCCAGTGCGCGTATCAAAGCCGTCCATCTCAACCAACAGCTGATTCAGTGTCTGCTCTCGTTCGTCGTGGCCTCCCATCGGAGAGACGGCACTGCGAACTTTTCCGATGGCATCTAATTCGTCGATAAAGATAATGCAGGGAGATTTCTCCACCGCCTGAGCGAAAAGATCGCGAACGCGGGCTGCGCCCACGCCGACAAACATCTCCACAAACTCAGAACCACTTAAACTAAAAAACGGCACCCCCGCCTCACCGGCTACCGCACGCGCAAGCAAGGTTTTCCCAGTTCCGGGGGGACCCACCAAGAGGATTCCCTTGGGAATTTTTCCACCTATCGCTCTAAATTTCTGCGGGGTCTTTAAAAACTCGATGATCTCAGAGAGCTCTTCTTTGGCCTCGTCCACCCCTGCGACATCGTTGAACGTTACTTTCTTCGAATCATCCACCACCAAGCGGGCGCGATTTTTTCCAAAGCTCATGATTCCAGCGCCGGGCCCCATTTTGAAGGCTCGAGAAAAAAGGACTCGCCAAACAAACATCAAGGCAATAAACGGCAAAATCCAATGCCAGAGTAGGTTCTTAAGAGCCACATTCTCTTCTTCAAATTTGATCTTCTTTTCACGAAGCATCTTAAAGAGCTCCGACTCATCCCCTTTTACCCTAATGGAAAGGTAAACCGTAGGCGGCGGCTGGCCCACCGCAGGACGCTCTGTGGACTCGTCCACAAAGCCCTTGATTACGCTATCAGAGAGAACGACCTTCTTAATGTCACCCGCTTCTAACTTATTAATAAACTCACTATAGGGGAGCTCTTTGGAGGCAAAGTCCGGTCTCGCATATACGGAAATGAAAAACAGAACGGCCAACCCGAACATGATCCAGGTCCAGACGCCGTTCTTTCCGTTGAAACCCGGAAGTTTGGGCTTCTTAGGGGCATCTTTTTTTCCGTCTCGGTTATCCGGAGCCGAAGGATTTGGTTGTGACATAGGCTGAGGTTTGTACCACATAGGGCCAAGCCGTGCAATTTGATGCAGGTAATTTTTTGTCATTTTCAATACTTAACGCGGAATATAGGACACTTGTGACGTGGGCAATCGGAGGTCCGGCCAACGAGAGAAAAAACGCTGGTATTACAATCCTTTGGACGAGCCGCTCTTTCGTCCCTAAAATCCACCAAGAAGATTGAGGTGACCATGTTGCGCAAGAATTACCCCCTGTATGTAGGAAATGAGCCCCGAACCACGGACCTCAAGCTGGAGGTCACCGATAAGTATTCGGGCGAGGTGGCCTCGCGGGTCTCAGTAGCCGATCCCAAATGCATTGAAGAGGCTATTGGAAAGGCGGTTTTGGCCACCAAACCCATGGCTAAACTCTACGCCTATGAGCGTCAGGACATCCTTAACCACTGTGTGAAACGCTTTGGAGAACGCCGCGAAGAGCTCGCCGATTCCCTATGTATTGAAGCGGGGAAACCCATTCGAGACTCCCAAGGTGAGGTGGCCCGGCTCATCGACACCTTTCGGATTGCCGCCGAAGAGTCGGTGCGGATGACTGGGGAGGTTCTGCCCATGGACATCAGCGCCCGAGCTCGGGGGTATACGGGGATGTGGAAGAGAGTTCCTGTCGGCCCCTGCTCCTTTATTTCCCCCTTCAATTTCCCACTAAATCTCGCCGCGCACAAAATAGCACCGGCGATTGCAGTTGGTTGCCCCTTTGTCTTAAAACCGGCAAGCCGGACCCCGATCGGAGCGCTGCTCATCGGCGAAATTCTCGCTGAAACCAGCTTGCCAAAAGGGGCCTTCTCCATTCTCCCCTGCGAACGAAAAGGGGCCGATTTGTTCACCACCGATGAGCGTTTAAAGTTGCTCAGTTTCACTGGCTCACCCGACGTGGGTTGGGATCTCAAAGCGCGAGCGGGGAAGAAAAAAGTAGTGCTTGAACTGGGCGGAAATGCGGCTTGTATTATTGATGAGGATGCCGACATCGACGACGCTGTAGCTCGCAATATCATCGGGGCTTTTTATCAATCTGGACAGAGCTGCATCAAAGCTCAACGTATTTTTGTACATGAAAAAGTTTATCGGTCTTTTAAAGAAAAATTTGTTGAGGCGGCGCGGGCGTTAAAGAGCGGCAGCCCCAAAGAGGAAACCACTTTTATTGGCCCTATGATCTCCGAAGGCGAAGCCAAACGGCTCGAGCAGTGGATTGCCTCCGCAAAAAGCAAAGGGGCGACTGTCCTTTGTGGGGCACAACGCAAGGGCTCGGTATTAGAGGCAACCGTAATGGAAAATGTGCCCGCCAAGGAAAAACTTTGCGCTGAAGAGGCCTTTGGACCAGTGGCTGTTTTGATTCCTTTTTCGAATTTTGATTCCGTTTTAGAACAAGTAAACGATTCGAGATTTGGTTTGCAGGCGGGAGTTTTTACTCGCGACCTTTATAAGGCGCAGAAGGCTTGGAATGTTCTTGAAGTCGGTGGAGTCGTGATCGGGGACGTTCCCTCATGGAGAGTGGATCACATGCCGTACGGAGGGGTGAAAGACAGCGGTTTAGGAAGAGAGGGCATCCGCTTTGCCATGGAAGATATGACAGAGATTCGACTCCTAGTGATTCGAGAAAAGTTGAATTAGCGCGAAGGTCATTGGGGAACGTACGCCCCACCCCTTAAGTTTTCTGACAGTTGAACCAGTCGTTTTTTTTCGTGACATGGGTGAGGGGCCCCCACTTTTACCGCGGTACCTTGGCGAAGCCGGTAGGTCTGGCAAACCCGAACGCCTTCGATCTGCGGAAACGTGGAGACGGCAACAGCCCCAGCCGCTAAAGAACTCTTTGCGGCCACTTCACTTTTTTCCTGCCCCCCCAACACCACAGCCACCCACAGTGAAGCAATAACGAACCAACGTACCACTGACATCTGCTGCATAACGCCCCTTTTTAATGCCTTCTGAGGGTTAATAGAGCAAGTTTCCGGCCATCGGAGAGCAGGAGTTGATCAGCTGAAAAGACACTGGTCGGGTGACAATGTTTTTTACACCTGGCCACCCATTTTAAAGAACCCCCGGAATGCGCTAAGGAAAAACCGTCTTATTCCTAGCCACTTTTGGCAATAGCGCGGAAAACTCAGCGTTTTTGCAACCCACTCCCAGAATACGCTCACTAACTCGTCGCATTATTTTACTCGCCAATTTCGCCAACCTCTTTTAAATCCAATGGACAGGATTTAAAGGGGGATTCAGATGGCGTATCTTTTACGACAGCGAACTATCACCATTTTTCTTATAGGGTCTTTTCTCCTTTTCTCCCCATCCCACGGAATGGCTGCGGAGAAAGAGAAGGTCGTGGGGCGTGGCCGTCGCCTTTGTCGCAAACTGATTGTGGGGGCCACTTTGGCATCAGCCGCCTTGGGTGGGCTCTGGTTGAGTTTTGACACGACCCCGCCGGCGCCTGTGAAGCTCTTCGCCGCTGAGGAAGCGGATCCGGCGCCCGTTGAAAAGGGAATGATCCGACAGATTCATTGGCAGGGAGAACGGCACATTTCCACTTCACTTAAGGACAACAGCGGGCAACCGCTTCGTATCCGCTTGCTCGATAAAACGCCCATGCAACGAAGTTTAAGTGATGTGGTTCGCCAACGCCTAGCAACCGATATGCCTAATGTCGAGGTCCACCCCGGCCCAGGCATTGTAGTATCCATCGACCAAGTAAAACTCTCGTTATCTAACCATGGAGAGATCTACCTATCCATTATCACTCCGTTTGGAGAGCTGCGCTCAGAAACGCCGTTGCCTGAAGATCGATTTTACGCAGGCAAACCGGTCACATTTAAATTCGCTCCGTTAGCGCTTTCCGGGGAAGCGGGGTCGAACGCCACGATCGAAGCAGTTGCGCGAATTCGCCTCCACGAAATGAATCCGATCGTGGAAATTGAAGAGGCGGTCATAAGACTTTTAGTAAAAGTGCCTAACTATTTTATCAACCAACAAGATGACGTGCGGATCTTGAGAGCAACGGCAGATTTCATCGGTGGGATCAGGCACCCGTAGAGGCCTTCCCAGAAAGGATTTCGCGTAATTCTGCGTTGTTTCCAACGGTGCCCATAAAATCGACACCCGTTTTTTTCCCTTGAGCACAGTCTTTTTGACTTTGTGCCAAGCATTACATTTTTACTGCACCACAGCGCGAAGTTCATTTGGTGTAATCAATTCTAGGCGGTTGCTCCACGCAGCACGTTTCAGGCTTTTCGATTCGCCGAAATAAACAAAACTAAGACCGAACCGGGGGGTTCCCAATGCGTAAGCCTGTACTTGTCTTCATGGCCGTTACTTTAATATTCCTCAATGCGTGCGGAAAGGTGACAGCAACCAAAAACTTCTCTGCTCCAACCGCTGGCCCTATCTCTGAAACGGAAGCACTAAACACTTTGAACAGCGTGCCACTCGGCGACATTCGCGCCATTCGCCCAAGCGGCAAACCAAAAGTAAACGCCGCTGAGCTGACCGCCCTCATCCAAAAGTTAATTGCTGAGGGAAAAGTAAAACTTCCTTCTGGAATTCGCACCGCAACTGCAACAGGAGGAGTGGATCTCAGTCAATTGACCAATATCTTCACCCTTCTCCAAAACGGGGGAATCGCTAACATCTTTCAATTAGCTCAAGGATTATTCAAAATGAGCGGCTCGGCTACAACAGGCGGGGGGCTTGATAACCTTCTGGCCATCTTGCAAGCCGTAGCTCCGGTGATCGCAATCATTGCGCCTCAATTTAGCCCAATCATCCTGGCGCTTACTACGATCGTTCCCTTGGTGATCACCTTCATCAAGATGTTCCAGAAACCTTCAGCCGCCATCATCTACTTTCAACCAGTAAGAGTCTAAGCAGATTCTACAAAGACCTATCTATTGAGGTTTCTTGGGGGGATAAAAGCCTAGGGGCGGAAATGATTCCGCCCCTTTTCTATTTTGTTTTCCAAACAGCAGACCAGCCTGTGCTTGCGGCTCCCTGGAGTCGTCCTTTTTCCGGTTTAAAGACTAAACGCTTCACCCAAGGAAAAAAGATAGCTTCGGTATACATTTTGTATGGTGTCTTTTGTTTTGGAAGCCGAATCTTCTTTATAAAAAAAACGCTTTCACCATCGTCAGCGAAAATTGAAACCGAATTGGGTACCTGTTTAGCGTCGAAAATCAGAGTGTAACGTGTCATCGCAAACGGGAGAGAAAAAGCCATATCCACTCCCCCCTCGCTAGTGAGCTTAGTGCTTTTTGGAATTTGTATTTTCCCTTCGTTAAACAAAGGGCTTTCAATGTCACTTGCTAAATCCATGTTTCTCGCCACCTGTTGGGCGGAAAGATTGGTGAGTGTAGTTTTTACGTTGGCAAACGGCGCTTCGCCGGCCGCGATTTTTTTTGCCACAGGGGCATCTACCGCCAGCATCAAATGCACGGAATGGGGCTCATTGATGAAATAAGAATAAAACGCCTGTATCACTTCATTGGGTTTCCCCAGTGCCGCCACGGAGGTTAAAGCAAAGCGAACGCTCCACGGCCTACCCTCCTTGCTTGTCGCAGAAACATTCCTAAAACGCGACCAAAACTGCTCACTTTGGAGGGAACAATGGAGGGCGTTGGAAAGGCACTCCAACTCGTTTTTGGTATGAAAAGCGACGTCCCAGATAACTCCAAAAAAGAAGGGCTCGAGGGATTTGGGCAGACAACTTTCCTGCGCTGGATTCTCACTGATTGGACAGGCTAGATATAAGGGAGAGCCAGGGCGAATCGCATCTAATTTTTTTCGAAACGCTTCAAATTCACGTAAATTGGTGACCATTGACTCCAGATCACCATTAAGAATCCAGCCACCTGACCATCCGTTACGAGGCACTTTCTTATTCACTTTTTCGATAAGGAGTTCGCTGGTCCTTAAATCCCATCGCCCCAAATCGGTGAAAAAATGCATCGAAGAGTTTTGCGAAACCATGTCGGGAGAAAGATCTTCATAGGGAAAAACCACTGTGGTGACCTTATTTTCAAAGTCCTTCCACAGTCTGGCTGAAAAACCCGATTCCCCGATGGGCGCCAGCGCAATGTGGCGAAAAAAAGGAGGCAACCACTTGCCTGAAACCACAGGCCACGATTGACCTCCCCAACTCACCGACACTAAACAAAAACCTACAAAAACCAAAAACAGTAGTACTGGTCGCATGGTTAATATTCTAAAGGTCGCCCCCCCGTTGCGCCACCGTCTTCTCCATTTGCCTTTTCTCATCCATTAACCCACCATGGCGGTTTGAGTCGAAATCTCTTGAGGCACCAATGAAACCTAAGAAAACGAACGTGAAACAGTTCCTTATTGAGACCTGTTTTGGCGAGCTCTGCTAGATGAACAAACCCTTTGGCCTACATTGGTTCCGGCGCGATCTAAGGGTTGCGGGAAACCCGGCACTCCAGACAAATTGGAAAATAAACCAAGGCCGAGTGGTTGGCCTTTTTGTATTTGATCGCACGTTTCTTTCTCGGCCTGACTTCTCAGCGAATCGTTTTGCTTTTTTTTTAGAAACGCTTAAAGAATTGAGAAGCGACCTTAGGGCTCTGGGCTCGGACCTACTGGTTTTGGACGTTGCCCCATTAGACGCCTTTCCCCGTCTGTGGAAAGCCTTGTCAGCACGTGAGTGTGGCCTACCCTCGCTAGTGACTTGGAATAAAGACTATGAGCCCTTTGCGCGTCAAAGAGACATTGCCATGGAGAGATGGTTTGAATCCCAGGGAACGGCCTGGCAAAGCGAGCGAGACCATCTTCTGATCGAACCGTCCGAAATTTTCAAAGGAAAGACCCCCCTCGAAACCTACCAGGTATTTACGCCATTCTCTCGGCGCTGGTATGAAGGGTTTGCGATGAACGAGGTCAAGGCTCGGGTCGCACAGCAGAAAAAAGGGATTGAATTTCTCGATCGACAAAAGAAGGGAGCGGCAGACCCTATCTTCAACCTTTCCTGGTCTTCCTTATTAAAAACCAATGACTTCGATAAAGCGACTCTGGAAACCTATTTGGCGAAGACTAGGCCTTTGGTTTCGGTAAAGCTTCCCGCAGCGGGAAGTCAGGCGGCTTTGCAAAGACTCCGAGATTTTTCTGCGAAAATCGATGAGTACGAGCTACAGCGAGATATTCCCGCCGTGCGGGGAACTTCGGGAATTTCCCCTTATCTGAAAAATGGGTCGCTCACCATTGCCCAGGCAATTGCCGAGTTGGATTTAAGACCCGACAAAAAGGGACAAAAATCAGGCAGAGGAAAGTTTTTCAACGAACTGGTATGGAGAGAATTTTACTACCACATTCTTTTTCACCACCCTCGCGTGGAGACTTCTCCCTTCGTGGAAAGGTACTCCAGTCTCCAATGGGACAATCGTCCGGACTGGTTCTTGGCGTGGAAAGAGGGAATGACTGGATTCCCCATCATCGATGCCGGCATGCGCCAGCTCAACACCACCGGTTGGATGCACAATAGGGTGAGAATGATCGTCGCTTCGTTTCTCACCAAGGATTTGCACATCGATTACCGGTGGGGGGAAAGGTATTTTATGGAAAAGCTAATCGATGGGGATTTGGCGCCTAACAATGGCGGCTGGCAATGGGCAGCCTCGACCGGCTGCGATCCGCAGCCCTACTTTCGAATTTTTAATCCTGTATTGCAGAGCCAGAGATTTGACCCTTCAGGTGATTACCTTCGTAAGTACGTTCCGGAGCTTAGGCACTTAAACGGCAAAGCTATCCACGATCCCGACGCCTTGGAACGCCGAAACTATCCTCAGCCTATTGTCGTTCACGCCGAAGAGCGCGACATCGCACTGGAAAGATACTCTCGTTAGTTAGCGGCTTTGAAAACGGGAACGTTCGCCACAAGCCGAGGCCTGAATTTTAATGATAGGGTCCCCTTTTTTCTCAAAAGGAACCCATTTTTGCAGGTACGCAAAAGGGGCACTGTCGTGTCGAATATTTTCCGGAACATAAATCTCAGCCGCTACCGCAGTCCCCAGGTTCTCAATCTTAGCAAGAGTGTCTCCCCCCAACAGGATGACCTCGGAAATTCCAACACCAGCGCCTGGAAGTTTGACGACATAGTCCGAGGAACTATTACGCACCAACTCCCCTTTAATTCGGTAGGAGCCACACCCAATTTCCGACGGGGTGGAGGCTAACCCACGAACTAGCGGACAAAATAAAACCACCAACACTGGAAAAATGATTTTAATTAATCGGCTGCTGCTCACACGACTTAAGGGATTCATAATATTTTCGTATCTCCGCGTTGGCTGGGTTTTTAAGAGTAAATTTTTCTAACCAAGCCAGTTTTTTATCATTAAGAGAGGCGACATAATTTTTGTACGACTGCCTACTTGATTTAATGAGATCAACAATCTTTGGCTGGGCTTGGGCAAAGGTCCCGCCTTGAATAAAATCTAGTAGCTGCGGATAGTGAATTCTAACCTTAGGGTCTTTCATTCTCTGTTCAAGAAATGTCGAAAATGCCGTTCGCTCTTTTTCTGAATAAAAGGGATCACCAAGATTTTTGGTTAACTGCGCCACTTTAAGGAGACTTCCGCGGCGAAGCTTTTCTATTTGCCCTAACACTACGGCACGGTTCTCAGGCTTGGTATAGGTCAGCTCGGCTTTAAGCAATTCGCACTTTCTGGAATCAAGCAAAAAATTATCCCAAAGTCGTACTTCCCTCATGGTCACGTATTCAGAGATAAGCCGATTGCGAGCCCTCTTTTGTTGATAAAAAAGGACAAGCTGTTTTTCCTCTTCTACTTGAAGCTTATTCAATGCGGCTTGGCTCTGTATCTCCTGACAGAGCGATGCCGGAGCCTCTCCTCCGGTTCTACAGGCCAGCGTTAAAACATCTTCCACTAGAAAATCTGAAGTGAGCGCGGTTAACTGGCGCAAGGCAACGTCATTCCTAACGGCCTGCTGAATGCTTTCTAGGGAAAGCTCTTTTTGTTTGAGTACCCGGCTCCACCCGCCATTTTCCCAGACAAATTGAGAGTCCCACTGGTTTCCCGACTCCTCGTGCCAGTTCAGGCCAATAGCACAACTTCGAAGCCGAAAATTTTCCTTTAGGTAGGCCGAAAATTCTTCCCAGCGCTTGGGGATTTTCCCCAAATGACTAACAACACTACGCTCACCAAAGTCATGATTGTGAATAGAACGCACTAGGACGTCTTCCTCCAAAGATTTCTCTTTGGCCAGAAGCTCACCAGCGGACAGCTTCTCTCCCCGCCATAACAGCACCCCCTCTTCCGTGGCATGACCACCATAAACAATGACTACCTTTTTAGCGCCGCTCTTGTTGAACGCTGCAAATAGGGCGTCTATTTCTAATCTGCTGGCCGGATGTGTGGGCTGCTGAAGTGTAGTTTTGCGAAGAATTACCCGTCCCTCATCGTTGCGCTGAAACACGCCCCGTTCCTCTTCTTCAACCACAATACTCCCTGGTCCGGAAGCGTCGAGGAGCCACCCTTTTTCGTTAAAAAGAAGGCTATTAAAAAGTAGCGCCTGCATTTGATGGTGAAACAGATTGGTCGTCTCGTTGAGGCCGCCATTCACATAGGCAAAAAAAGGAGTGGCATTGGAACAGTGAACAGAGAGGCACATTATTCCGAGTACTAAAAGAAAGCGCATCGCCTTTATGATCTCAGATGGTGGGGAAGTTCTCAAGGCACCTAGTAAAACTAGTCGGGAGTCGTGAGAATTTCCAGTTCCCGAAGGCGATATAGAGCCACGTCCCGGTTATCTCCACAGTACGTGGGATCGGCTGGGTATTTTCGGCAGACTTCAGGAAACTCCGCGCTTCCCCAGAGCTGACAAAGGTTTTCGGAGTTCAGGTTCAAACAGCGAACCCCGGCAGGTTTTCCGTTTGGATGTTGCGGCAAGGCCGACCCAATTGAGATGCTGATACAGCAGCCGGCGCAGCCAGCCCTGCAGGAAAAATTAGTGGTAGGAATCATCCTGGGGGGATCGTCTACTTGTTTTCTTTAGCCAAGAGTTCGGCTTTCAGCCGTTGGTACTCTTCCTCAGTAAGCGCCCCTTTTTGTTTGAGTTCAAAAATACGGTCCAGTTCGTCATACCGGTTCTTTTTATAGGAACGGGGGACCTCAGATTGAAACTTATCGAACGCGTCTTGGCCGGCACCGAAGAGATGCTGAAGGCTACCCACCCACGCTGTAGTAAACTTCACCTCTAGGTTCTCGCCACTTACCACGATGGAATCGGCTACCAAATCGTGCACCGTCTGACGTTTGTCTGAGAACAGCGCCACGCAGTGGCCCAGGCCAGCCAGGCACCACGAAGCCGCCGAGACAAAATACCGCAATATCGCCATCGATAGCGTTAAGGTCTTACCGGAAGAGTCGGTAACTCTTATTCTCATCACCTTTTTCCCTAAGGTAGCTTGCATGGGCGACGCATGCAGGAGTGGATAATAGAAAAATCCAAGGACCAAA
>JAYVQZ010000503.1:0-3659 GCA_043776735.1 Deltaproteobacteria bacterium
GGCGGAAGAGATGGTGGCAAAGCCAGGTCACTTGCCGATTTTGTCATTTTAGCTCCCGGAGAGACGACCAGCCAAATCCAGGAACTACACATTCTAGCCTGCCACACGTTGTGTGAGTGCGTAGAGAATGCCCTCTTTTTTCCTTAAACTCTCGGACCGTAGGCCTGTGAGTCTCAACCCCGTTGAAACCTCAGCCGGCGAAGTAATCCCCGGACTGAGGTTGCCGTCGCGTCTCTTTTGGGGGACTTGTGACAAACCAATTGGAGAACCTCACTCCACTGTAACTGACTTCGCCAAGTTTCTTGGCTTATCTATGTCGGTCCCCGCATGAAGGGCTGCGTAGTAGGCCAGCAACTGAATAGGGATACTCAATAGAATCGGATTTAGGCACCAAGGAGCATCTGGAATTGCCACAAAATGAGTGGATTGGGCGGCAAGACGAGTGTCGCTTTCGCTTCCGATGGAGAGGATTTTTCCTCCCCGACTTTTCACCTCTTGGAGGTTGCTCATTACTTTTTCGTGGAGCGTCTCCGACGTGCGTTGCCATTCTTTCTTAGTGTCAAATTCGTACGGCTTATCCTTAGGGGCTAATACCACGATGGTGGTGTTGCGATCGATAAGGGCGATGGGACCGTGTTTGAGCTCGCCAGCCGGGTAGCCTTCCGCATGGGCATAGCTGATCTCTTTGATCTTTAGGGCACCTTCAAGAGCAATCGGATAATTGATGTCGCGGCCAAGGTAGAAGAAGAGAGGAGATCCGCCTAGGTCCAGCGCGATTTTTTCTAATGACTGATCTAGTTGCAACGTCTTTTCGATCCAGAAAGGAAGCTTCACAAGATCGATTGTGAGCTCTTTTGCCTGCGCCTCATTTAAGGAACCGTTTAAACAACCCAACTCCACGGCCAGAAGATAGAGGGCCGCGATTTGGGTGGTGAAGGCTTTGGTCGAGGCCACTCCGATCTCGGGACCGGCGTTGGTGTAAAGAACCGCGTCCGACTCTCGGGTGAGGGTGCTTTCCCGTACGTTACAAATGGAAAGCGTTTTAATACCCCGTTGGCTGCCTTCGCGAAGCCCAGCCAATGTGTCGGCGGTTTCACCTGATTGGGAAATGGCGATCAGCAATGTCTCTTTATCGAGGATCGGACTGCGGTAACGGAACTCCGAGGCGAAATCCACGTCGACCGGAATTTTGGCAATCCGTTCGATCAGGTACTTTCCGACCAATCCGGCGTGCCTGGCAGTGCCACAGGCGACTATAGCAAGACGTCGGACCTTTTTTAGCTCTTCTTTGGAGATCTCAAGCCCTTGTATCTCGACGACGCCTTCCCCGTGATGAACGTGCGGGTCAATCGTGTTGGTGATGGCCGAGGATTGCTCATAGATCTCTTTGAGCATGTAATGGCGGTATCCCGACTTTTCCAGCTGATCGGGGGTCCAATGGATTGCTTTGATTACTGGTTTTTTAAGATCACCCTTTTCTCCATGTATGGTGACGCCCTCTTTGCGGCAGAGGGCAAACTCATGGTCGTTTAGGTAGATGATTTGATTGGTGCGATGGAGGATCGCCTGAACGTCGGAGGCGATAAAATTTTCTCCTTGTCCGACACCCACTAGTAGCGGAGCCCCATTACGGACTCCGACTAAAAGGTTTGGTTCAAACTTATTCATGATCACGAAGGCGTAGGAACCTCGCAATTTGGGAAGCACAATAAGCAGCGCATCGGCAAGCGAGTGCCCTTTGCTGACCTCTACGTCAAAAAGGTGAGAGACAATTTCAGAGTCGGTTTCACTATTAAACTTATGTCCCATAGCGATGAGCGACTCTTTCAATTCAATGTAGTTCTCGATGATTCCGTTATGAACCAGAGTGATGTTTCCGTACTGGTGCGGATGGGCATTAGCTTCTGTAGGCGCTCCATGAGTGGCCCAACGGGTGTGGCCCATTCCCACAGTGCCTTCAAACTGGTACTTAGATAGCTTCTCTTCCAACCCCTGAATACGCCCTTCACAACGGTGGACCTCAATAGTTCCGCGGTTCCAGATAGCCACGCCAGCCGAGTCATACCCGCGGTATTCCAGCCTTTTGAGGCCATCTAGGAGAATGCCTTTGGGTTCCTGAAAACCAACGTATCCAATGATTCCACACATGAGCGATTTCTCCAGGGTCTGTCCGCTGACAAAAACTTCCTAAGCAGACCTTTGATTTATGACCTAGGCATTGCGCACTTGGCAAATTAGAGTCGAGCCAAAGGATTAGATGATAGATCGAATGTTAATAGTTAGCTGCCTTTTACCATTTATTCTTCTAGGCGGTTGCACGCAGCGGGGCTCCCAGCGAATGGCCACTTGGACCATGCTTCCGGTAAACGAAGCTATCCAACAGGCCGACGCTCACCTGATTCAGACCAGAACCGGCTCAACCCTTCTCATCGACGCAGGTTTCACCGATGGCGCCATCCTGCCGTTGCTTCAAAAGTATGGAATTAAGAAAATTGACCTCATTCTCATTTCCCACCCTCACAAAGATCACTACGGGGGACTTTGGACGCTTTTGGGAGGCGTGATCCCGATTGGTAAAGTAGTGATGAATTTTCCGCTCCGCCAGGTTTGCGACCCTGAGAAAGGATGGGGCTGTGATTTTGAAGATCTCGAAAAATTAAAGGTTCGTGCCCGAGAAAAAGGAACGGAGATCTTGGCTTCAAAAGCTGGGGACATTCTCTTTAAAGAGGAGCAAATCTCTCTGCAGACCCTTGTGGCCTATGATGGGCTAAATACGCCGGTGGGCCAAACTGACATTAACGACACCAGTATCATCGCTATGCTGAAAGTGGGCGCAACGAAGGTGCTATTTACGGGAGACCTCAACGATCGAATGGGAAGCTACCTAGCGCATCATTCGTCCCTTCTGAACGCGGATATTCTAAAGGTACCGCACCATGGGACGGAGGGGGTGGCCCCCGATCTCTTTTTTGAAAGGGTCTCCCCGCTCTTGGCAATGGTACCGTCTCCCGCTCACCTCTGGAAAAGTGAGCGCTCGTCTCGAATTCGGAAGTTTTTTAAAAATGCTGGTATCCCCACACTAGTTAGTGGGAGGGAGGGAAGCGTAGTGGTCGAATTTTTTGCCACTACCTGGACCGCAAAAGGGGAACGCGCCAGACGGTAGTCTAAGAGACTCGTTGACTGAGAATTCCGCCCGGTCCCCTCAGGAATAGCGACAAATCATATTCCTACGATCTCTCGGGCCAGAGGCCCGGGAGTCTCAACCTGTGCAAATCAATAAACGTTATAGCATCCATACCAATTCTGATTTTGACTATAGTAGGGATTGGAACCTGACGTAGAAAACGGAGAATATGCGTACGACGAATAGCTCTGTGCGCTCAACCAGGAATTGCAATTGGGATTGTAGTACTGGCTGTAGTTGTTGCTCTGATAGCTATTGGTGTCGTAACCAAAAAACGCGGCATACCAGTCATTGCGGCATCGTTTTTTTCCAAAGAGCAATTGATAGAGTTGAGCGGTGGAGCTTGTGTAATTGGACGAGGTTTGGTTGTCATACGTATAGTCTCTATTTCCGTAATTAACGTAATAGGGAAGGTACAGGTAACTTGTGATCGTGGTGTCGCTGGAATAGAAGTGACGACCTCGGGCGGTAGTGG
>JAYVQZ010000504.1:0-14423 GCA_043776735.1 Deltaproteobacteria bacterium
GTTATGCTATCCGATTAGTCCCTTTTAAAGTTCGGGCCGTTAGCTCAGTTGGATAGAGCGCAAGCCTCCGAAGCTTGAGGTCGCAGGTTCGATCCCTGCACGGCCCACCATTACCAGACATGAAAAAGTAGCTCAGTTGGCCGCCGGCGCGTGCGCGACGGCGAA
Organism: Deltaproteobacteria bacterium; assembly: GCA_043776735.1. Classification (GTDB taxonomy): domain Bacteria; phylum Bdellovibrionota; class FAC87; order UBA2466; family UBA2466; genus JBGSST01. Next base: position 166 of record JAYVQZ010000504.1, read on the forward strand.
GTGGAGATGGTTGCAAGCTGGAGAAGCTTCGTGGTCGCAGGTTCGATCCCTGCACGGCCCACCTCTTTGCCCCTTTCAGGGGCTACGCGTGGCAGGCCGGGTTATAATAAAGAATGCCTCGGTCCTTCCTTTTTTGTCTGTCTTTACTGTGGGTCACGGCAAGTGCCCGTGCGATGCCTGGATTTGAAGAGTGCGGGATAATTCTCGCCGACCTGGGAGCGCCTTATCACAAAGGCCTCACGCTACGCGGCGATTCTCTTCAAAGAGTTCGGGATAAATACGGCTTACCTTCGATCGCCCAGGTCGACTACCTTGCTCGTGGCGGTACCGCGCGCATCTACCGCGTTTTTGATGGCAAAGAGGTCTACGTCCTAAAGGGGTTCGATCCCGACTTCTCGCCCGAATCAGTCGCTGAAGATGCGCGGGCGCTCAACTATTTTGGCGGTTTGAAATCTTGCCAGGGTGGAGAGAATTTTCGCGTTGTGGAAGTGAAAAAAATAATTGGCGCACGCAGGGCCTTGCAGCTCGCCGACGTAAGGGGGCAAGAGCTTGAAGCGTTTTTACGCCACCTCGACAAAACGGATCCGCCGAAAGCAAAAAAGGTGCGCGATCTTTACAACAAGAGGCTTGGTGCCGTGGCCGCGGAAGTTCGAGGTCTCACGGGTTCTCAGGTCGGCGAAAAAACTGCAACGTTATACAACCTAGATTCTTACACGATGCGTGTGCCCGAATTTAGTCAGACCCTCACGCTGCCCGCGCTAAATATCGTCGTAAATCCGGAATCCCTCGAAATGACGATTGTCGATGGTCTCTAAAGCGGTTCGATTCGCATACAGACTACGTATATTCGAACATGCAGATTTAGTGCGATAATAAAATTCAACCAAGAATTTTCGGGAGCCCCCTAATGCGAATTCACATTCTTTCGGCTTTTCTCACCATTACCGTCGCCAGCGCAGCTCTGGGCGAGTCCTTGGACAGTTACGTGGGATCGCCTACCGATCGGTTCATAAAAGACGCGACCGTAGCGGCAAACATCACTAACCTTTTGGCCGACAAGCCGAGACTATATTTCAATGGACGAGAGGAGCAATCTCCTGAGGCCGCCTTCCGCGAATGGATCGCGGTTCCGGATACGGTTGAAAAAGTCGAACCGAATTATTTTTTCGCCACCGGCTGCCGCCCCGATTCCTGCAAAGAAAAGGCCTTTATCGCTACCGAAGCAAACGGAACCATCCAGATGTTGGGGATAGTGCATCATTATCCCCAAGGTAGGGAGTTCGTAACATCACCCGTAGTTCAGACCTACAGCACTAAGGCCCTTCTCGATGACGTCGCCCCCGAGATCAAAGCTCGGGTGGAAGCCTGGAAGAAAGAGGTCTTGGGAAACGGGAAAAAAAAATTTAGGGGCAATAAAAAGAGGTTCCAAATCTGGTCAAAGTAACTTTCTTCTCCCGTCAGCAGCTCATTGGAGCGTAACTATTAAAAACAGGAGCGCTTCAGCAGGGATTCCCGATCCTTTATTAGAAAAGTAAGTTGTCACTGCTGGATGCAGTAGAGCGAGTAGAGGACATCGCAGGCCGCAAAGGAGTAGCCACCGCCGTTGCTGGTGGAGTGCCCGGAACGCAGGGCCTGCCTCGTCTGGCTGGCGGTGCCGCCCGTAGCGTAGAGGCTTGCCGAGGGCGAAGTCCAGTTCGAACAAGTATCGTTCGACACCGAACCGTCGGACGTTCCGGTCCAAACCCCCCGCGCCAATGACACCGCGGTTTGCGAAGCATTCCATTGAATGGGATTTCGAATCTTGCCTCCAAAAAACTCTGCAGCATTTTTGGCCACGAGCATGGGGCCGTTGCTGCTGATAGGCGCGCGATTTACGACGGGGCCGGTGATGGTAAGCCGATCCTTGGCGGCGACGGTCGACGTCGATAGTACTGCCTTATACGTTCCCGTCAGTCCCGCTCCGGTCGCTTCGTTTTGGCAAAGGACGTCGGCGCCGGCAAGGCCGCCCAGGTTTGCATTCGAGGTTCCATTGGTGACGAAGATCTGGTGCGAGGCGCTTCCTGTTTATGCGGTGGAAAGGACCGGCTGACTGATGCAATACAGACGAGAGGCCGTGCTGCACATCTGCGAGGTAGTCATGCCGACCAGCGACATTGCCCAGCGGTAATTTGTCGCGTGGGTCACTCCAACCCAGCCGCCCATCTGCCAACCGCCGCTTAAATAGGCGCAGTTTTCCCAACTCGGATTGCTACCGGCAGGCCCAGTAAAGGTCCACTCGTTGCACGTGCAGGTTCCCGGGTTCATTCCTTTGGGGGGGTGCATCGCCGTGAAGACATATGATTCATTAGGAACTTCGGTACCGTTTTCGTTGTAACGGATGCCGGTCTCGTGGGTGGCCGAGAAGAAACTGCCGGCGCGTGCGATTCGGTTTCCTTGGGTGTCGTAGACGGGGCCGAGGATCCGAATCCGTCGAATGGCGTCGTAGGCCAGCGACGAGAGCACGGCCTTGTAGACCACACGCGAGCTCGTCAAACCGGCGGCCGCCGCCAACGTCTGGCAGGTTTGATCTGCGCCGGTCAATCCAGAGAGATTTCCGGCCTGAGTCGTCGAGGTGACGAACAGCTTGTGCCTGAACTTGCGCACTTTGAAGCGGCCGGTCGCCTTATAGGTAAGGCCATCGGCTTTGGTGTAGCAGAGGGCAAAGTCCTGCTCCTCGATGGAGTCGGAGTCGGCCTCCTTGGCTCCCACGGTAAGATTACGCGCCGAGGCCAGGCCGAGCGCGATCGCGGCGGGCGACACGTTGTCCGTTCCCTTCTCCGTTGCCTCCCGATCGGGCACGAAGTGCAAATCCCCTTCCGCGGCGGACGCGCAGGGGCGAAGATTCTGCAATTCCTCACTACTAACGTTGGTCGAGGTGACGCGGTTGGTAGTCCCTGAGAGGTCGAGAGTTTCGCGACTGCCGGCCCGCACAGTCTTTACCTCACCTCGCGTCGCCTCGGCGGAAAAGGTGATATCGGCGTTAGCTGGGGTTTTAGGATCCTCGCTGGTCCCTTTGGCGGCCTATTTGGAACAGGCGACGAAGACTAGCAACAGCGAAATGGCTAATAGTATACGAGGCATGGGGGCCTTTCTTGTGCTTAAAAAGTAAATTGTAGCAAGGGGGGCTACCTGTGGGCGAGAAACGTTTCGAAGGGACGCAGATTCTTTCGGATTGAGGGATGAGTAGGTTGTCTGGCTAGTGCAGAGTAAATTATTGGGCTGCCTACGGATTGGCTTGAGTTACAGGGGGAAGGCTAATTACTCTGAGCTTCGCTTTTCGTAATTCATCAAAGGGCCGAGCATCATTAGCGGCCGGTTCCCAACCAAAATGAAAGGTGTGAATGGAACCGTGTTCATACTCGTAATCTATTGCATTTGAAAATGACAGTGCCAGCAGCAATCCGCGGCCATCTGGATTTTCCAAGTTTTCCGGGAGGGTCGGGTCAGCATTATTCATAGGATTATATCCGATTCCCTGATCCCGAACGGTGAAGTCAAAACCGGCATCATTGATTTGTATCTTAGCGCTAACTCGCTTGTTGGGATCAAGTTCCCCATAGCGTTCGCCATCGTTCGGATTGAGTTTCCCCCCGTGTATTACGGAGTTAACTAAAAACTCCTCGGCGATTAGCAAAACCTTTAATTTCTGACTTCTCCAGGACTCTTCGTTATGGTGCGGTTGCGCCTTTGCCTTGTTATTTAACCATTCCAGCAGTTGGTCACGGACCGTTGAAACCGATTCCAGATCGTTTTGAATGTTATCAAAGCGGATGTCGTGATGACCATTAGTGCCATTCTCAAAATCATTAAGCGCTGCTGCGCACTTAAGAGGAACTGGTGTGGTTGCCCACAACACCCCGCTGAAACTTAGGGTGAGGAACTGTAAAATCAAACGATTACGTCTTAGAATTTTCATGTGTGCACCTAAAATTCTATTCTAATTGCCGAACATGGGCCGCAAGTTGAGTGTTGCACCTTCTATAAAGGATATTTCACGCGGTTTGGTAGTAAAAAATTTAAGGGGGTAACGATCTGTGTAAGAAGCACCAAATCGGATGTCGCAAAATGATACATTCTAACCCAAAAACAGACGATTCTTGCCGTCACTATTCGAGCTTTCAGTATCAAAAGGAAGTGGGTAGTTTCGAGAAATGAAAATTCTTCTATTTGGGGCGACAGGAATGGTCGGGCAAGGAGTGCTAAGAGAGTGCCTACTCGATTCTGATGTTGAATTAGTGCAAACCATTGGCCGCAAAGCAACAGGACAAGTGAACTCCAAGCTTAAGGAGGTTGAGCATGCCGACCTGTGGAACTACGACAAGATTTACCACCAGCTAACCGGTTTTGATGCCTGTTTTTTTTGCCTAGGAACCCCCTCCTTCCGGAAATCAGAACTAGACTACAGGCGCATCACTCACGATTTGACGTTGGCGGCCGCCCGCATTTTGTCAAAACTCAATCCTCGAATGACCTTTATTTATGTCTCCGGAGAGGGAGCCGATAGCTCTGAGGACGGGCCGGTGATGTGGGCCAGGGTGAGGGGCCGTACGGAAAACGCTCTTCAGGCTTTACCCTTTCACTCTGTCTACATCTTCCGCCCGGGCGTGATTCAGCCACTGCATGGAATTAAATCGAAAACATTTTTATATCGTAGCTTTTATACTTTAGCGAAACCGCTGATCCCGCTACTGCGAAAAGCGTTCCCTGGTAAGATTTCGACCACCGAACAGATTGGGCGAGCCATGCTCAAAGTGGCAAAATCAGGAGCCGATCGTCCTATCTTAAAAACTCCAGATTTTGAACGTGTGCTTCTCGGTTAATTCAGGGAAATGACTTTTGGTCTTTCTTTTTATTTTCGTGAATTTCGAATTCTTCACGGTGGTTGCTTATTTCATGTCTCGATGCGTTATTGTCCATTGACTTGGAGATAGCCGAGATGAATATCACGGCCCTCGGCAACTTTTTTGCCGAACGGGAGGAATCTAATGAAGAAATCAAACTCAAATTTGTGGATCGTACGCATGGCTTTGGTGGCTGGTCTTACAGGCCAGATCGCCATGGCAAAAAGCATCTGTGTGAAAGAATGGATCTGGGGCGGTTGCGCTGTATGGGAAAACACTTCGGAACTCTCCGATGGTGCGCCAGCCAGCCCTCCGCAGCAGGACTACGATGCTATCGTTTATAAAAACGATTGCGCCAGACCCATTCGGACAGCGATCCATTATCGGGACGATAATGGAACCTGGATCACGCGGGGCTGGTGGAACCTAAACCAAGGGCAAACCGCTCATGTCGCCAATACAAAGAACCGGACCTATTACCTTTACGCCGAAACCATTGAGGCAGAAGACGTGCGCGTGACCTTTGGAGGGACGGAGCATTTTTCTCAGGTGGACGGCTTTGGGAAATATGGCTTTTTCCGACGTGATATTACGAGCGCTGCCCGTGGAAATTGGACTCAATCTTTCAATTGCAATACGTTAAGTAAGTTACATGCTGTTGCATTAGCATGGAGCGGAAACGGCGGATGGGCCGCCCGTCGAAGCAACACGGTCGCAGAGGCTCAGCACATGGCCATGAATGGCTGTGTGGCAAATCACATTGAAAACTGTGTCCTAGGAGCGACGGTTAATCCCGGATCGCGAGCTTGTCTGGCTCTTTCTGGCGTTGGCAATAAACTCTATTCCTGGGTTCATGCCGATCAGGGCGTGGCAAATAACACTTCGTTAAATGAATGCCGGAAGCAGAATCAGAATTGCCAACTGCTTTACTCCTACTGCAATGAATAATGGGTAAATTTAAGTGGGGCTGCCACTGGCAGCCCCACGACTAGACTTTTAATCTTTTTAAAAGGCAGTAGCCTACAAAAACACTAATCCACTAACGTTAACGCTCGCGTTGCCTGTTGAATGGCTTGCATGCTTCCCCCCTTTATTGTGGAGGGAAAGGTGCCATTGGTAAATCGCTCGATCTTCATGGTAGCGGAGATATTTCCTGTAAGATTTTGACCCTCACTGTTTTTTGTTGTCATTTCTTCAGCACTGAAAGTGTCGGTTCCGTTTTCGGTTAGGTTATGGCCAACCGTCGCCGACTTAACCGACGTCGACCAGTTTAACGAGACGCTAATTCCGTTGCTTGTGGCGGCCGTAAACGTGAAAGGGAGCACCTGTCCTTTGGTTTGGGAAGATCCTGCTGCCGGGGCGCCAATGGTTACTAGGGTGGGTAGTGTCCCCGTCGCCATGTGAGACTCATTACCCTTTCTTTTAAACGTGATGGAATAGGTTTTTGACGTGTTGTAGATCAGTCCCGTGGAAGAGTACTCGACAACTCCCAGAAAATCGGTCGTTTTGGCCAGGGGGACCTCGGCCGTTCCATCCGAGCAGACCGCCTTGTCGTCGCCATCTAGCTCAACGTATGTCCCCAAAGCTCCACCCACGCGAAACGTGGCTTTGCAGGTTAATTTGTCGGCGGAATTACCGGTGACCGAAAAAGATCCGTATATTTCGCTGGACCCGATCGCGCTCGAGGAACTCTTGGCGCAACTGAAAATGAAAAACAAGAATGAAATAGCGGCTAACAACTGTAATATTTGTTTCATATTTTTGATTTAATCACTGGATTGAAGCCAACTCAATGGAGTTCGCCTCTAGCATCGGGCAAGTGGGGGGTTAAGATTAAGTAACGCTCATTTTAAATCTTTAGCCACGTGGTTTCCTAGTTTCGTGATTTGACGAAGTTAGGGCGGGGTTTCTTCGATCCACTCAATTGTTTCCTGTATCAATTAGGAAGCAGAGGAATGGGGTTACGAAATTGCATTATTGAAAACAGTGGTAAATTTTGGTCGCGAGGACTAATTCGCGTCGAAAACCTGCGCCAAGAGGAGAAAGAGCTTTCCTTTCTCGGGCAGAATCTGGTCGCGATACGCAACGGTTTTAATGTTAAAGGGCTAATCGCTTTTTCAATTGCTGGCGAAGGGTTAGCGTAAGTAGCTTCAAATTGTCCCGAGAAAACAGGTCGCTCCAAACCGGAAACCAGATATTCAGGTTAATTGAGAAATCATTTGTCAAAACGAAGTGTGGAAAATTCCTGGGAACAAAAAGGGCGTCCCCTTTTTCAAGATCGAACGAAGCACGCGGAAGATCGTTATAGATGGGAAATAATTTTAAATCCGGTTCCAGCGCATTGATTGGACTCATCCACTTCTGGGCCAGTTTTGAGGGAAGGCCAAGTTTAGGTTTGTCTTCTCGATCAAGAATTATCCAGGTTTTTCGGCCTTCGATCTGAAAAACAAAATTATGGAAATTATCATAGTGAATAGGAGTACAGGAGGTAGGAGGAGCAATAGTTAAGCATGGCCGCTCGGAGGCCATTAATTTGGAAATCACACGCCGACGGCTTCCCCATTGAAACAACGATAAATCAACGTCGGACAGTAACTGGGGGGCTTTTTCAAAAACATGGGGGGCACCCAAAAAATAAAGAAAATCGGCGTCTTTTTTCTGTTTGGACAAAACGTCTGAGAACGTTGTCTGAGTCCGATTTACCGACCACTTGGCTAACATTCCTGGATCGTATTTTTTCTCGTGGTCCTGCAAATCCTCTAACGCCACTTCTTTATGGGCCAACGCTGAATTTAGTGACGGGAGATTCCATTTCTTTATCGCTGGCCAGTGTTTGATAGCACCACGTAGAACAACGGGGCGTTCGGCTGCAACAAAATCGCGCCACAAAGAATCATGCGATATTTCGTTTTTTAAGAAAGAAATTTCTAAAGGTTTACGTGCCATGAGAGAGACTCAATCGGATGAAAAAAACTCTGACGTAGGAGTTCCTTGCAGGCATAAGGATTTCTTATATCAAGGTTTTGATTGCGCACAGCGCGTCGAAATGAGTTTGGGGCTAGAAATTGAACGTATAGACGAACAAAACGCTGCTTCCTATGCCCAGACCATCATAGAGAAGGTCATTTTTGTCGAACTTGCGGTCGGAAAATTCCTTACTCAACCCGACGATACTAGCGACGCTGACCGCCATGAATAGATTGAAGCCTCGGTCTTCAATACCCATAGCTTTGCAAATTCCGTAAGTCGCCGTGGTTACCATGTGCGAAAGGCCAAAGTGAGCCGCCTTATCCGTTTCAATGGCAGCACAGGGCCGGACAAAAAGCGTCATCACCGTCAATAAAACCAACACTCCGCGTCTCATGAAGAGGCCTCCGTCTAGCCCCTTCTGCAAGGAGTGTTCCCGGAAATCCCTTTTTTTCTCCTGTTCATTGAGAAATCCTGGCACAAAAGGGCTCGCGAGAACGCACTTGCCCGGATAAACTCTCGTTTCTTAATTAGGAGGAAAAATCAATGAAACAACTAGCATTTCTATTTTTGGTATCTACTGGCTTATCGTTTGCGGCAACGGAGACGTGGACCATCGATGACACCCATTCCACTGGCCGCTTCAAAGTGAAGCACATGCTGATCACTAATGTCAGTGGCGAAGTTGGTGGAGTCACCGGAAAGTTCACCGTCGACGGCGACGATCTCACGAAAATGACGATCGATGCCAAAGCCGACATGCGCACGATCTCAACCAACAATAAGCAACGCGACGAGCACCTACGTGGCGATGACTTCTTCAGCGTAAAAAAATTCCCCACCACAACCTTTAAGTCTAAGAAAGTGGTTAAGGAAGGCGAAAAGTACAAGATCACTGGAGACCTCACTCTTCATGGTGTGACCAAAGAAGTGGTCTTGGAAACGGATGGCCTAACACCGGCTGTCAAAGATCCGTGGGGCGCCACCCGTCGTGGGTTTGTTGCTAGCACCAAGATCAACCGTAAAGACTATGCCGTTAATTGGGGCAAAGTTCTCGATAACGGCGGCGCTGTAGTCAGCGACGATGTGGAGATCACGTTCGAAGCCGAACTCAAGAGCGAGGCGCCTAAAGCGGCAAAAGAAGAAAACAAAGCTGCCAAAGCTGAGAAAAAAGAGAAAAAAGGCTAATTAATGTTTAGTTGAGGGACCGGTTCAAATCGGACCGGTCCTTCAGAACGCGTCAGTCACCCGTGCATAGGTAAGAGACGCGGTCGTAAATCTATGACCGCGTCCTTCACATAGGTACCGGTGACTGACACCTGACGACTTCAGTTACCAGTCGCTCTCCCTCAACGGAAATCCCGCGAGCTAGAACCAACACCTTTGTCTCAGCCTTTTCCATCCGCAGCAACGTAGGTACGTAGTTGTCGGTGTGACCGGTCCAAACGCCGGGACGTTTAGGATGTGGCTTTTCAAGGAGCACCAGAAATTCGCGTCCTACTTGGGAGGCAAGAAACTGGGAATGGCGTACTTCACTCATTAGCCTTAGTTGTTCCGATCGCGCGGCAATTATTTTTGCAGGAACCTTTCCCTCAAGTCCAACAGCTTTGGTGCCTTCTCGTTCGGAGTAGGAAAATACGTGTAGCTTCGTCCAGAAACTTTTCTCTAAGCATTTTACTGTGGCTTCAAACTCGGATTCATCCTCGCCAGGAAAGCCAACGATGATATCCACGCCGATAAACGTGTTTGGAGCCTTCTCTTGGATCTTTTGGGTAACCTCTTCAAACTCACGCGCTTTATAAATTCGGCGCATTCCCGCTAGGACCTTATCGCTGCCGCTCTGGATGGCGATGTGCAGGTGAGGGCAGAGTCTAGGATGGGACGCTAAGAGTTCAATCAGTTCATCGGGAATCTCAAACGGATCTAACGTACTCACCCGGATACGAGGGCCCTGAGGCTTCGTTAAAATCGCCTTCAATAACGTCATTAGATCAGTGCCCAGGTCCCACCCATAATGGGCAATGTGAATTCCCGTCAGTACAATCTCATTAAAACCTGCGGCATAAGCATCGTCGACCTGAGTCAGGACGGTTTCTAACGGTAGGCTACGGCTTCTTCCCCGCGCCTCAGGAATAATGCAGAAACTGCAACTAAAATTGCAGCCATCTTGAATTTTAATGGGCGCTCGCGCATTGCGCGAGCCAGGAAAGGCCTCGGGAAGATAGCCCAATGGTTTAGCCACTTGATCCCTGGCCAGCTGCTCGCCTTTCCATTTCTGAGAAAAGAGATCAAAGATGCGAGCCTTTTCGGCGGTGCCCAGAACGAAGTCCACCTGGGTCATATGAAGCAGCTCTTCTTTGGCCACTTGAGCGTAGCATCCGACAACGCTAATCAACGCGTCTGGATTTTTTCGACGATAGCGCATCACCTGCGACCTAGCGTCGCGATCGGCATTTTGGGTGACGGTACAGCTATTGATGACGTAAGCATCTGCCGATTCGTCTTCGGCAACCACTTTAAAACCACGCCTTACGGCATCTTGATAGAGGGAGTCGGTATCAACGGAGTTGGCTTTACAGCCAAAAGTTTTAAAAGCGATAGTCTTCATCCGGAGATTCCACTCGACTCGATCCAGCCACCGCCCACTACGCGATCGTTTTCATACAAGACAAGAGCCTGGCCGGGAGTGATGGCGCGTTGAGCAATTTCGAAATGGACGTTCCAATTGCCATCGCTCAAAGGATGAAGCCTCACGGGCGTTTCTTGCGCGCGATAACGGATTTTTCCGAGAAGACTTTTTCCTTTTAACGAGTCAGGATCAGTGAGCCAGTTAAAGTTTTTGGCAATACAATCCTGAGTAAAAAGAGTGGTCTCAGGTCCCACCACCACAGCGTTTCTTACCGGATCGAGTTTTACTACAAAGAGCGCTTGCAACGAATTTACTCCGAGCCCTTTTCGCTGGCCGACGGTGTAACGGTGCAAACCTTGGTGCTCACCGACCTGTTTGCCTGACATGTCTAGTACGGGCCCTGCTTTGAGCCATTGGGGGGGCGCTTCTCCTGCGACAAAGTCAGAATAACTTTTTGATTGTACGAAACAGACGTCCTGACTATCGGGCTTTAATGCCGTGGCTAATCCAAGACGTTGGGCAATGGCTCGCACTTCGGGCTTTTTCATTCCGCCCACCGGAAAGATCGTCCGGGCGAGATTTTTGCTTTTGATCGTAAAAAGGAAATAGCTTTGATCTTTCTCGAAATCCGCCCCTTTGCGAAGCGAGTACTCGGCTCCTCCGCTAGAGATTTGGGCATAATGTCCAGTGGCTAAGTAATCAGCGCCAAGATCCAACGCCCAATCCATAAGCGTGTCGAACTTCACCGTTTCGTTACAGCGAACGCATGGATTCGGAGTGCGGCCTTTGGCATACTCTTCTACAAAGTTATCAATGACCCCTTTTTTGAATTCCGCTTCCATGTTGGAGAGGTAAAAAGGGATGTCCAGTTTTCGCGCGACTGTTCGAGCGTCGTTTAAATCTTCAATGGAGCAACAGGTTCCAAATTTGTTTTCCGCTTTTTTGGCAAAGTCGTGAAGCTGAAGACTAATGCCGATAACTTCATGGCCTTGCTCTTTGAGCAGTCCTGCGGCCACAGAGCTATCCACGCCGCCGCTCATGGCGACAACAATACGAGATCGTTTGGTTGGGGTAGATCCGACACTCATCTAGCTTTCCTCTCACGAATTCGGGTCACATGACTAGCAACAAGCTTTGCCGCATCCAAAACATCGCTCTCCATTGTTATCTGTCCCCAGCTAAAACGTACACACTCTCGAGCTTCGCTCTCAGGCAATGCCATGGCTAAAAGCACGGGGCTTGGTTTTAGCGACCCTGAGGAGCAAGCAGAGCCTGCAGAAATATAAAGGCCATCAAGATCGAGTGAACTAAGGAGCACTTCGGAAAAGACGCCGGAAAAACGAATGTTGGAGGTGTTGGAGAGCCGTTTTGCCGATTCGCCCATGATGGTAATGCCGGTCAGGGTATTTTTAAGTTCGCTTTCAAATCGGTCACGAAGTGCTGTGACGTGGTCAGGTGCTCCCGCCATCAGCCCGGTGCAAGCGCCCGCAAACCCACAGATTCCCATCAGATTTTCGGTTCCGCCCCGGCGTTTGGTTTCCTGTCCACCGCCAAAGTGAGTTGATTCTAGCTGCAATCCTTCCCTTAAAAGCAAGGCTCCGACCCCTTTCGGACCCTGGATCTTGTGGGCTGAGACAGAGACAAGGTCAGCACCTCCCCAGTAAGCAGCTGATATCTTTCCCATGCCTTGAACGGCGTCGGTATGGACAAGAATCTTTCGGGCCTTAGCCTCGTTAACGATGTCGGGAATGGGAAACAAGACCCCTGTTTCGTTGTTTGCCGTCATTAACGAGATCAAATTCGGTTTAAACTGACTTAGCTTTGTTAAAAAGTCTTCCCAGTCGAGCTCCCCGTTGGATTTGATTGCGACGATTTCAATTTTTACGCCGAGCTTAGCTAACAGGGTGCAGGTGTCTCGAACGCTGGAATGTTCCACGGCCGAGGTCAAAATTCGGTAATCGGTTTTTCCAAGCGCGCTTCCCCACAGGGCCATCGTATTGGCTTCACTTCCCCCAGAGGTAAAGACCACCTCACTAGGCTTGCGACGGCAAGTCGCCGCCACGATTCCCCGGGCTTCGTCCAATAGTCCGCGAGCCTGCTGCCCAAGTGCATGCACGGAGGACGGATTTCCCCAATATTCCAAAGCTTTAGACATCCAAGCTATGGCGGCACTCCCCGGAGGAGTGGTTCCATTAAAATCGGCATAAATGGCGCGGGGCATAGACACGCTTTCTTAGCGGAATTCCTGAAAAATCGCCACTCCTACCGCTCCTTCAAAACTGCAGGCGGGCTTGGGAACTCACCGAACGCTACTAACGGAGAACTTTAGACCTGTGTCATTTACTACTCACTCGCTGTGTGGAAGAATCCCCCGCTCATGGCCAATCTGGATATTAACGAGCAACTTCGCCGCCGCCGCGATCGCATCATGGTGTTTGTCGTAATCACACTGCTTGCGGTGCTTACCGCGGTTGAAGTGCATTTGCTTCGGGTCAGTACCAGTTTGCCCTTTGTGAACAGCATCTTTTTCTTTGGACTGATGAACCTCAACATCGTGCTCATCATGGTGCTGCTGTTCTTGGTCTTTCGAAACGGCGTTAAGCTAATTTTGGATGAGCGGGCAGGGCTCTTTGGTTCGCGCCTGCGGACTCGGTTGGTCTTTTGCTTTCTCCTCTTCTCGATTGTTCCCACGATCCTTCTCTTTTCGATCTCGGCCTTCTACATCAAGAGCAGTTTCGACAAATGGTTCAGCATCAAAATCGGTGGGACGCTTGAGAGAAGTATCGATGTCGTAAAGACCTACTATGAAAGTTCCAAAGGAAACGCGACCCATTTCGCCAATAAGATTGCCACTCAGTTAAATGAAAAGCCTGGAGAAAAGGCCGCGAGCACAAGTGCCATGCTGGAGAAAATGGAGCGGCTTCGCTCCGAATACGGGCTCGATGCCGTGGAATACTACTCGGATCCTTTTTCTGCCAGGCTCTTAGCCATTCAGACGGAAAAACGAGATCGAGTTCCGCTAGCCCCGTTAGAAGCGCTTCAAGCCGTTTTTTCGGGCACCGATCCTTGTCGAGTGCAGCATGTGGGCAATGGAGAACTGATCCGATGCGGGGCTCATCTTTCCAATAAGCGCGGTCTGGTTTTAGTCGATCATTTCATTCCCCTTTCACTAGCGGCGAACCTCAGTTTGATTCACCTTTCCTACAAGGACTTTCAGAATTCGAACCCATTAAACTATCCGATCAAATCCACCTATTTTGCGATCCTATCCATGGTGACTTTGCTCATCCTGTTCTGCGCCTTATGGACTGGGTTTTACGTCGCCAAACGTCTCACCGTTCCCTTGGAAGATCTGGTGCGTGGCACTGAGGCCGTAGCTTCGGGAAATTTAGAATACCGGATAACTCCTGCGGGAGGTGCTGAACTCGCCAAATTGATGCAATCGTTTAACGATATGACCTCAGATTTGCAGAGTCATAAACGCGACATTGAGGCCACCACGCTGCACCTGCGTAAGATGAATGAGGAGTTAAGTCATCGGCGTCGCTACATTGAGGTGCTGCTAGAAAGCGTACAGTCAGGAGTTATTTCCTTGGATGAATCGGGGAAAATTTCAATGGTAAACCCAGCCGCCGCCCGTCTTTTGCGGACGACTACTAATGAGTTGCTGGGAAAGCCTTACCTAGCAGCGATCCCAAAAGAGTATCGGCCTGAGTTTCGCGAACTGATGACTTCTCTTTACGACACCGCAAAACCGATTCGTCGGGAAATTCGTTTGCAGC
>JAYVQZ010000505.1:0-3650 GCA_043776735.1 Deltaproteobacteria bacterium
CTACCTTAAGGCGACCGAGCGAACTGACATTGCGACCATCACCAACACGTATAAGGGCCTTTTGGTGGCCGATGCTGATGTGGAAGTTCACCCAGAAAAATATTTTGATCTGGTTATCACCATCGATCTCTCGACTTTAGAGCCGCAAATTTCAGGGCCTCACTCTCCTGATACGGTTCGCCCCCTTTCCAAACTGGCTGCAGATGTAAAAGCCAAGGGCTGGCCCTCTACTTTAAAAGCGGCACTCATTGGAAGCTGCACTAACTCTTCCTACGAAGACATCTCTCGCGCTGCTGATGTAGCAACTCAGGCGGCAAAAGCCGGATTCAAATCAGCGATTCCGCTACTGGTTTCTCCCGGGTCTGAACAGATTTATAAAACCATCAAACGCGATGGCCAAATGGCGGCACTGGAATCTATCGGAGCCACCGTGTTAGCTAACGCTTGTGGCCCCTGCATTGGGCAATGGAAACGAAGCGACGTGAAACCTGGGGAGACGAACTCAATCCTCAGTTCGTTCAACCGAAACTTCCCTGCAAGGAATGACGGAAATCCTGAGACTCTCTCCTTTATCGGCAGTCCAGAAACCGTGGTGGCAGTGGCCCTATCTGGTAGCCTGAACTTCGATCCCCAACGCGACGAGCTCACCTCGCCTAGTGGGCAGAAACTAAAATTGAAAGCCCCTCCCAAAGCCGATGCCATTCCCAAAATGGGATTTGCCTTTTCTCACGAAGGGTACCTGGCTCCCCCGGACGACAATTCCAAAATCGAAATCCGAATTGATCCCGCTAGCAAACGTCTTCAACTGCTAAAACCGTTTGAAAAATGGGATGGTAAGGATTTCAAAAAACTTCCGCTTTTATTAAAAGCAAAAGGCAAATGCACTACCGATCATATTTCACCCGCTGGGATTTGGCTTAAATTCCGCGGTCATTTGGACAACATCAGTGACAACATGCTCACCGGAGCCATTAATGCTTATTCTGGGGAAGCGGGAAAAACGACGAGCTTACTCAACGGGCTCAAAGGCCAATCGGTGCCGGCCGTCGCCCGCGATTACAAAAGCAAAGGATTGCGCTGGGTGGTAGTGGGCGAGGAGAACTATGGGGAAGGCAGTAGTAGAGAACATGCCGCCATGTCTCCACGGTTTTTGGGCGCCGCTGCCGTCATCACAAAAAGCTTTGCCCGCATTCACGAGACCAATTTGAAAAAGCAGGGGGTATTGGCCCTCACCTTTGCCACACCGTCAGACTACGATCGCGTAAAAGAAAGCGATCGAATCAGCATTGAAGGGCTTGCCGGATTTGCGCCAAAAAAACCCATCACCGCGGTTCTCCATCATTCCGATGGAACAGAAGACAGGATCACGGTGAACCACACCTTCACCGCCGACCAGATCGGCTGGTTTAAAGCAGGTTCGGCCCTTAATCTTCTGGCAGGCAAAGCATGAAGCATTCCGAGATGCCGCAAGCATGGCAGGATCACGATGCTTCCATCCGCCCTTACCTGCGCGCTCACCTCATCGTGAACCTCACGCATAAGATTCTCAACTGGGCACTTCTGTTCGTGTTTATTTTCACGGCGATGGGACGGGAATGGGAGTGGATGATGAATGGAGAAATAAAATCCAAACTCCTCAAATGGCTACTCTATATGGCCGCTGCCGGCGGTCTCTTTGGCCTTTTGGGACTGCCCTTTTCGATTGCCGGTTGGCAGGTAGAACGGCGGTTTGGATTGTCCAAGCAAGGCTGGAAGAGTTGGCTGTCCGATCAGCTTAAAGGGGCTGCTTTGGGAATTATCATCGGTACCATCATTCTCTCGGCGCTCTTTTTTATCGTCCAGCAGTTCGGCGACAGCTGGTGGCTTGCGGCCAGTGTTTTCTTTTTTGCCTTTTCGGTTTTGCTAGCCCAATTAGCACCGCTAATTATTCCACTCTTCTTTAAACTAAAACCGATGACCGCTTCTCCCTTAAAGGAAAAGCTTTTTGCTCTTTGTGCCAGCCATGGCGTCACGGTGGAAGATATTTTTCACCTTGGCCTTGGCGAAAAGACGGAAAAGGGAAATGCGGCGTTTGTGGGATTGGGAAAGACCAAAAAAATACTCATCGGCGATACCCTTTATGAGAAATACCCCGAAGAACAGATTGAAGCCGTTTTCGCCCATGAGCTAGGCCATCAGGTAAATAACGACATTTGGAAGAACATCTTCCTCTCCGGCTTTCTTACGTTCTTTGTCTTCTGGGCTGCAAACGCTCTGTGCCAGTCGTGGGCTTTTGATTATCTGGGAACGTCAATGGAACGGCCTTTTGGCCTCTTTGTTTTTTTCACCGTCTTTTCGATCTGCCAGCTGCCGATGGGCTTTGCCATGGTACTATTTTCCCGCCAACGGGAACGAATGGCCGACAAGTTCGCCGACAAACTCAACCGCTCCACGCCATTGGCAAAAGCATTGGAAGCATTGACGAGGCAAAACAAGGGACTCTTTCGGCCAAACCCCATCGTAGAGTTTTTTAAATACTCCCATCCTGCCCCGTGGCGGAGGATTCATCCGCGGTTATATTCTTGAAATACTACCTCTCCCTCTAGAACGCTTCGAGCGGCGGCGGGCAATTGGTCTTAGTGCTAAGGTATTGAGAGTTCTTAGTTATTTGACCGCCTGTGGAAAAAAATGCCGGTGCTTTAATGAGGCGTGTTATGTAGTTTTGCTTGAGATATCACATCCTACTTTTATTTCTGTTGCATACTTCGGGGAAGGTACCCGCGATTGGCGTTTCATGCGTCCGTGAAATTGTTTACCTAGGCCAGAAAATCACTCTTCCGTCTTGGTCAGATCCCGATCATTTCAACTGGGAAGGCGGTATCAAACCCATTAGAAGAACATGGGAGGCTTTGTTTTTTGATCCTATACTTAGGGCGATTCGCCCGGAGCCGAAGCCTCCCCAGCAGCATCCTAACCTGATCTTACTGACGTACGAGCACTTACTGAAATATGGTGGGGCCGACCTCACCTACTCCGGCGAACAGCCTTTGTATCGTGGACAGGCATTTCGACCTGCTACCAAAGCCGAACGAGAGCTATTGGTGGTTGCCGATCTCGAAAACGATCCCAATGAAGCAAATCAGCTTTGGGCAATGGTAAGTGATCCAAGCGTTGTTCTGGGAACTCGCATTCAACGAGGAGCGCTTACTGAGGTGAGTTTCAATGACCGCGATCTTAAATCCGTGTTGTTCACTTTTTTTCCGGAACAAGCCCGCCGGCGCCATTTGTCCATTACAGGATATGTAATTCACCACGTCCACCCAATCGCCTCGTACGCCCATTTTGTGGAACTCGCAGGAAATCAAAGCTGTCTTGTCTACGAGGCTAGTTTGAGCGACGAAGATCTCAATTTCGCGCGCGAGCTTTCACACCATAGTGCTCTTCCCATCACTATCAGCGCAACTACTGCGGAGGGAGTGACCTTCCAAATGACGTTTCAACGAGGGAAGGCGCTCGCCCCTTAAAACCTCTGTCCCATTTGCGACCGGTGCGGTCAATCTACAGACCTTCCTTGGCACCATCTGCTTCCGCGCATTGAAGGGCATAAGGCCCCGTCACAAACCCCACAACTGTCCAAAGTTTAGGCACTTTGCTCCTGCCATATAGCCCCA
>JAYVQZ010000506.1:0-3635 GCA_043776735.1 Deltaproteobacteria bacterium
GAAGCTTTCAAAACTTAGGAACTGGTGCTTTTCGATCTCTTCTTGTTTGGATTTCAAGAGGCCGGTGTAGATCCCTTTTGCCATGGTGATTTTGGAGAGGACCCAAAGAACGACGCTGACTTTTGGGGCATTGGCATAGAAGTAGGCCACGTGGCGGTAGTCCTTTGTTTTTTGGGAAGAGATCTGAACTTCGAGAGCGACGGCGGTCTCATTTTCAAAGACCCAGTAGCCATCGGCCCTATGGAGGTCACTAAGCTCAATGCCAGGCGTGTGGCTTCGGAGTAACTCCTGGTCGGTGACGAGACTTACCGAATCATCTACGGTGTCTGCTTGGAGGACGGCTGCGCACAGAAGATCGTGGCCGGGGCTTAAAGGTTTAAAGCCCTGTTGTTTAAGATCCCCTAAGCTGTGCTCAATGGTCAGGAAGCCTTTCTTGGTTAGGGTCCATACAAATTTCTCGCCCTTAATCTCGCGGTGGGCCTCAATGAAAGCGGCCTTTTCCAGGACCTTGAGCCGTTCGTAGGCGCGCCGTAAATTTTTGTGTGGGTAGAATCTTTTTGAGAGGGCGAGGGTGGTGGAAAGTTTCCACTTCCAGAGGTGTCTGAGCAGTTTTGTGTCGTTGCCAGAGAGAACGGCGTGGGGGACTATTTTTTTCTTCCTCGGCAACAAATCCTCCGTCTGGGGTTTCCCAGCGGATACGTTGTGCAAGGCCAGTACCAGGGTGGAGAGAGGTACTGTATTGGCGGTGTAGCTTGGTCTGAGAGCTCAAAGAACGAAAGCCTTCAACTTCCATGACTTGGGCTGTTTCCCCCGATGGCCCGACCTCGCGTTTTATGCCTTTATGTGACCCCCTTTTTATTCTTGTACCTAACCACCCCGTTTAAGGCTCGGACGAACGACGTCACTTCTCATCCCTATGACGACTCAAATCCGTCACCTAATTGGGAGTTCTTCTTTTATTTGTCATCTATCAAATCGACTACGCCGTCTGCCCGAACAGCCCAGCGACAACAGCGTTCTCTTTCCATTTTTCTTCTCCGGCAGGTTTAAATTTCGGCCCCGGAGAAAGAGGGAGGAAAGATTTTAGGATAGGGCAGGAGAATGAAGATTTGAGTGTGATTTAAGACAGTAGAGATCGGAGACGCGGGTGGTAAGTGGAAAAGCTGAAGGGATTAAGAGTTTTTGGTTTTGATTATTTTGGGGTGTTGGGGCGGCGTTTGAGTCTGGTGATTTTGCGTTAAGACGTTCTAAGCAGCGCGTTAATGCTATTTACCCAGCCTTACCCATCAACGTTTGAGTATGGGCCCGCTACAGGCCGTTTATGGGCCTTATTCGTTTCCCTCCAATGTGACCCTTTCCTAATGTATTGAATCGCGCCATTGAAGCCCCTTTTTACTCTAGAAAAAATTTAAAAATACAGTTTCCCGACCAATTAAAAATCTGACACTGGCTGTCCCGCATGTCTTTTGCCTTGGATCAGCAGCTGACCACTTCACACTGGGAGGGGGGGAGTGGTCAGCTGCGAAGAGGGCCACGGCTTGGGACTTGCGGAACAGCCAATACCAGTAAATTCAGGCGCTTAAGCTTGGCCGGGCAGTTTCTTATTTTTTGTCAGGGTTACCCCTCGGGGGTAGGGTAGTGGTGACCCCGGCCATTTTGTATTTCTAGCCAATCAATGATTCCAAAGTGAATTATAAAGAAAAAAAAGAAATTAGCGGCGCGCTACTTTGGTTCACGAGCCTTCGCCCCTTTAGGATTTGAATTCCAGCCTACTAGGGGCTGTTTTCAGGCCTTCCTTGGTTTGGTCCAAAGCTGGGTTCGGGCCTGGTCACTTTGCATAGGGGATGGCCCCCATATCCGCAGTAATGGATCCGGCCCCGAATTTCCGCCGTGAGCCGGAACGTTCGGTTCTCTACCGCGCCCTTCAGGAGAATTTTGAGACCTTCCTGGCGGCCTCCCAAAGGGATACTGAGCGGGGTTCTCTCCCTCGCCACGTTCATCAGGAGGTCGAAGCCTACCTTCGCTGCGGAATCTTGCCCCACGGATTTCTTCGGCTCCGCTGTGAGCGGTGCAAAGAGGAGCGGCTCGTTGCATTTTCGTGTAAAAAACGCGGTTTCTGTCCTTCCTGCGGCGGGCGCCGGATGAACGAAGTGGCAGCCCACCTGGTCGAGTCCGTTATCCCGCACGAGGCCATTCGGCAGTGGGTCATCTCGTTTCCGTTCTCGGTTCGTTACGCTCTCGCTTACAATCCGAAACTCGTCACCGGCGTGCTTTCTATTTTCGTTCGCATCATCTCAAATTGGATCGTAAAGCGCGCACGACGAGAGGGTGTTTCGGGAAAAACCGGCGCGATTACTTTCGTTCAAAGGTTCGGCGGGGCGATCAACCTTAACGTTCACCTCCATAGTCTGTTTCTGGACGGCGTATATTACGAGGACGGCGGTCGGACGAAGTTCTTCCGGACATTCGCTCCCACCGACCAGGACGTGGCCGTTCTGGTGAAGCGAATCAGAGATCGAATAGTTCGGTATCTTGAAAAGCGCGGTTACAACATTGACGATTTCTCCGAAGACCCCTTTGCTTTTGAGCAACCGGTACTCTCTGGACTCGCCGGTGCCTCGATTCGGAGTCGGATCGCGGTCGGAGAGCGGGCAGGGCAAAAAGTCCGGCGCATCGGCCGTGAGGAATCAGTCGGCGACGTCTTCCATATCGGGAAACGCTGCGCCGTCTCGGACGGCTTCAGCCTTCACGCCAACGTGGAAATCAACGCACAGGACCGTGACCGACTTGAGAAACTCTGCCGGTATACCGCCCGGCCGCCGGTGGCGTTGGAAAGATTGTCCGAGACGCCTGACGGGAAAATTCTTTACCGATTGAAAAGCGAGTACTCGGATGGGACGACCCACGTTCTTTTTGACCCGATCGAGCTCGTCGAAAAGGTGGTTGCGCTCATTCCGCCGCCAAGGGCCAACCTGCTGCGCTATCACGGCGTCTTTGCCCCGAACTCGAAAGAGCGAAAAGAAATAGTGCCGGTCTCACCGAGCCCGGAGCGAGCCGAAGAAGAGGAAGCGGAAAAACGTCCCAAAAACCGCACCTGGTCCGAGCTTCTCAAACGAACCTTTGCGATCGATGTTTTGAAATGCTCCGCCTGTGGCGGTCAGATGCGGCTTATCTCACATATTGAAGAGCCTGTAGTTGTCACAAGGATTTTGGATCACCTGGGCCTTCCCACCGTCGCACCTAAGATCGCAGGTGCACGAGCTCCGCCACAGGGGGAGTTGTTCGAAGAAGAACCCGCCACTGCGATTCAGGATGATTTTTACCAACCGTCGTTTGATTGAAATGAGCGAGGTCACGGGACTCGTCCGCCCTGTGCCCCCTTTTTAACCAAGATCACCCCTTTATATTCCACCGTAGAGGGACGCCCCGTGCTTTCCGGCCGGGCCGCGCGGGGTTTTCGGAGGGATTCGTTACCCGACAGTCGTATAAATGTGGCCCGCCCGATCGGAGTCGGCGGCAGATCTAGTGGTAATGGCTCCTATCGTGCGCCAAGCGAAGTGTGAAAGGAGTTTGTGAGATGCAAAGATCACCACCTTAGAGTTGAGCAAACAGAGGTGAAGAAACCACCCTGGTGG
>JAYVQZ010000507.1:0-3635 GCA_043776735.1 Deltaproteobacteria bacterium
GCTTCCTGCGATAGCTGCCGCGGTAATGGTTTGGGGATGGCCGTTCGCCCTCGACAACGATATCTATTTGCACCTTAAGGGAGGGCAGAGAATTGTTGAGTCTCATCATTTACAATCCGTAGATGACTACTCGTATGTCTCTGCTGGCGAATTGAACGAGTTTGTGGACTGTTGGCTTTCGGAAGTGGTTCTTTGGGTCTCCTACCAGTGGATGGGAAAAGAGGGAGTCACCTTCTTGAATATGGTCCTAGTGACCCTGTTACTCGCTATGGTCTGGCGATTCGTGTTGCGAGAAACCCAAAATGCCGGACTTGCCTGTTTGGCCACTTCTCTTGCTGTCCTTATTCAGAAGGAGGTTCAAGTCGCTCGACCTCTTGTTTTTGGCGAGTTGCTGCTGTGTTTTTTTGTGCTTTTCATTTTATATCCCTTGCGGACCTTTTCGCGGCGCGAGTGGACGCTGTGCCTTGGGCTCACTGTATTATGGACCAACCTCCATGGCAGTGTGGTTTTGTTGCCGTGTCTCTTTTTAATCTTTGCCTGCGGCGAAGGAATCAAGAGTTTTCGGTCACAGGGGCTGTCAGAATTCGGCGGACCGCTACGGACAATCTTACTGAGCCCTCTTCTGATTTTTTTTGCAACGCTTTTGGGCCCATTGGGCTACCACCTCTACCCCCTTGCTTGGAAAATCAACAACCTTGGCAAAAACATTGTGGGAAATCAGGAGTGGAGGTCACCGTTTTCAGGTGGGTTGCTTCACTGTGATTCTTTTGGGTATTTGATCCTCATCTTGGGGGCAGCAACCGTTCTCTTATCGGCATTAAGACGAACGGTGTCTTCAGAAAAGCGACTTTATCTGGCAGGCCAAAACGCCTTTTTTTTACTTCTGGCCGCAAGCTCGATGCGCAACCTTTTTTTTCTAGTCTTTCCGCTGACAAGCTGTTTGATAGAAGCTTACCGGCTTTGCTTAGTAAAGAGCCGGCTAAGTTCCGTATTAGCCGGAACCGTGTGGCTTGTAGTTTCGTTGTCTTTTTTACTTCACTTTAAATTCTACCGGAGCGACGAGGCTTCGCCCTCTATTGCAAAGGCGGTAAACTTCATCGAAGAGACTGGGTTAGAAGGCAATTTGTACAACCCGGCTGGTTGGGGTGGCTATTTGATCTTTCGCCTGTTTCCCAAAATAAGAATCTCCTATGACTCGCGCGGCTGGGTCCATCGCGCCTACTTTATGAGAGAAAAAAGCCTATACGAGAAATTGGGTACTAGGTCGCTCTTGGTGCTTCTCGATGAATTGCCGGTGGAGACTGATTTCATTTTGTTTCCTAGTTCCCTTCTTAACATTAGAAACCTGATGCCCAAAGAGAAGTGGGTGGATGTTTACGAGAATAACGAGGCTTTCCTCTTGTTGCGGCGTTCAGAAAAAAACCGGCTTTTTCTAAAAAATATTTCCGATTACTATCGTCAGCACAACGTCCCTTTTAGCTCCAACACTGGATTTGAACCGCGAGAAGTTTTCATGAAGTCAAAACCCTGGTTTCTGGCGCAAATGGAAGATTCCTCTCTAGGGCGTTGGCCCGACCTAAGATATCGCAACAAAGAAAATGAGCGCCACGTCCGCTATTTTAGCAACCGTGGGTTGATGGATTTGTATGCCAAGGAAAAGCTTAAATAGCCTTGTAGAGTCGATGCCTTAGAGGCCCAGTTTTTTTTCTGTGGGGCCAGACAAAGCAGGATAAATCCGTGCAATTACGGATGGTTAACCGCCAGCTTATTAGAGCACAATTTCGAGGTATCCTAAAAGATAGGGTCAGGGATTTCATGGACGTTTGCAGAAAAAAGTACCTCTATTTGCTTGTATTGCCTGCGTTGATTTTGTTGGCGGACGGTTGCTCGGCAAAGAACGATCAGTACGCCAATGGCACCGCTGTCTCGGGGCGGGTCGTGCAAGGCAAGCACGCCGTGCAAAATGCCACGGTCCGTGCGTACAAATCGGAAGCTCTCTTCGCGGTGGGAACTGTGGCCCACGTAAAAAATCCTGGGGTTCCCAATGCGATTTTGCAAGAAACCAAATCGAATTTCGATGGAACCTATGTACTCTATATTGGCAACTATACCGGCCCGCTTAAACTCGTCGCCAAACATGGTAACTACATAGACGGAAGTCCCAATGCGGGGGAACTGTCAGTACTAGTCACTAACTTTTCACTAAAATCAGGTAGTGAAAGCGTTACAGCAAATTTAAATAACTTAACCACTTTGGTTGGATTAATGGTCGACACCAAATTCGGAACCCAATCAGAAGTCACTCGTTCGTCGCTCAATGCCGCGGAATGCGCGACTCGATCTTTGTTTAAACTTCCCATTAGTAGTGAGAGTCTTGCGTCCGTAGAAATTGTCAGCGTAGATGATAATGAGGTCGGTTATGTTCCGTCGACTGACGACAGCACCCAGGCTTCAGTCTCCATCATCAACACCGCTTTAGATAACTTTTCTATTAGTGGGGGAAATATGAATGAAATTGCCACTGCAGCAACTTCCGGCCCGCTTTCTGAAAAACTGGTGTCTGATATGAACACTCAGATATCCCAAGCAGGTACTGAGCTCGATCTCTCCAACTCTGACCGCATTAACACCGTGAATCCAGTGGTGGCCTTCGTTGGCCCGGTCGCTCCAACAACTTCAGTGAGCTATATTTCAGCTGAGGATGGCACCCTTGGGGTAAGACTTAGCGGTAATTCAGATAGCGCGGTTTCTTATGACGTTACGCTCAGTATTGGTGCTTGCGTGGACAACGGAGCCAAAATAAGTCAGCAAACCATTTCGTCGGCGGGCCCTTTGGGGACGGTCTTCGAGCAATCCTCCGGACTATTGCCTACAAATCTCTACTGCCTCGTAATTACAGGGCAAGATTCCAATGGTTTCAACGGCGCTCCCACCGCGATTGATTTAATTCCTGTACTTCCGTAGTCACGGAAATATTCCCCGGCACGTTATCCTTCAAGAAGGACGAAATTTTATACTAATCCCCGGCGGCTTTATCATTGATTTTGTGCGGCTCTACCGAATGGTCGAAGAGTACAACACCCCTGACCCGAGAGTGATGCTAGAGGCGCGAGTGCGGCTGATGAAAGAAAAATTTGAAGCCATGATCGCAAAGCCTTCGCGTACTTTACAGAATTAGGGATTATCCTTTACGGGCGGAAGCGGGCTGCCCTTCGGAGACTTCTTAGACCTATCTTTGGCCTCATGCGCCTCTTTGTCTCTCTTCTCTTTCTCCGCCTCTTGTTTGGTTAGCGCCTCTTCTACTTGCTTAGCCAGCTTTTCCCAGTCGTCCAGCTGCTTTGTGAGTGCATTGATCTGGTTTTGCTCTTTCTCAGTGGCAGTCGCCTCTTTTGGCTTTGGTTTTTTCTTTTGGTCTGCCCTACTATTCTCTAGTGCGATTCTGTCGGCCACTTTCTTTTTCAATTCGGCGAGTTCGTCGCCAGTCTTTTGAATTCCTGCCAAGCATTTGGTGAGCAGTTCAGGAGAAGCCCCTTTTTCCCTCATCTCATTTTCTGCAGTTTGTAGCGTGGGCTCTGGCACCTCCTTTTTTCCAACGGGGGGCGTTGGGGTGGTTGACCGAGGGCGGGGAAGGTTTG
>JAYVQZ010000508.1:0-3630 GCA_043776735.1 Deltaproteobacteria bacterium
CACAAAATTTTTGAGGACCTCCTTTTCCCCTTGTGAAACGTCTTTCCCCCAAGCCAATCCCCGATTCAGGCTTAGCGCCATAGGCAATTGTACTAACCATTGAAGAAAGGAACCGGCCACAATTCCCCACGCCCCCATTCGAACCAACTCCACGGGTGATTTAGTTTTTAACTCTAATGAACCCCAAATGAGAAATGCGATGATGGCCACGTTCCAAATCACAGGGGCAACATAGGAGAGAAAAAAACGACGGTGGCTATTTAAAATTCCCAAACACCACGCCGAAAGGACCAAGAGTCCGGTTCCTGGAAAAATTATTTTTACCAAACTCACGCAAAGCGCGCGGGTCTCTCCCTCAAACCCAGGGGCTAACGTATCGACAAGAAACGATGCAGCGAAATAGCCCAGCCCCGTGAGAATCAGAGTGACCAAAACCAGCCAAGCCCCAGTTCGAGTAGCCACCTGAGTGGCCCCGCGCTCATCCCCTTTTCCTAACAAGCGGGAATAAACGGGAATAAAGGAAGCAGAGAGAACTCCCTCTCCGAAAAGGTTTTGCATAAGATTGGGGATGCGCATGGCCGCTCGGAGCGCCCCGGCAGCATCGGTATTACCGAGATAGTAAGCAAAGACCCGTTCTCGAACGAGCCCACTTAACCGTGAGAGGAAGATTCCTGCGGCAACCGCTAAGGCTGCACTATTTCGCTTCGTTTTTTCATCACTCATGCCGTCCCCTTTGGTGCTCCCTAGTGTTAAAAAATGCAAAAAGGTAGTTAGTACCTTTTTGCATTTTTGTTAACGCGATGCGCACCTTTTTTTGCTGCGAATATTGAAGAAAAAACGCTATCCTAAAAGGAGTAGTACGCCTCAATTCTATTCTTTTCCCGTTTTCAAAATAAGACTTTCTTCAAGTCTTCTTCGGATACCTCAAAAATGGTACGCGACACCAAAACAGAAGCTCCTCTGTATCTTATTGTTCAACGTGGTCAGGGCCAGCCCATGGCCTGGCGGGTTCGCCCTAGAGAGATCGTGCGCCTAGGCACGATGGTGGCCGGTTTCTTAGCTATCGGCGTCCTGGGAACTCTCTTCTTTTTTAAAGAGCTTGAAACCAACCGCAAACTGCGCGACTCGGTGCTTGCCTTCCAACTCCAGGCCGAGCTGCAAGATGGCACCTCCTCACGAAGAGCCGTGGCGGCTAAAGGGGCCACCGAGGTAAAAGCCGATGGAAACAGCGAGAAAAATAACGATAAGTCGTTACGTGCGCCAAATCTCACGGTGGCCCAGCACGTCAATGCCCAGTTTCGGCTTGTCGATTTTGATTCCGAATCGACCAAAGAAGGGTGGGAGCTTCGGCTTACCTTAGCTCCTACAGCGGGAGCGGTTGCCGAAGGTTATGCCCTTGTTGTTCTTGAGACGGATGTGCCACGTATTGGCCTTGCCACACCCGGAGCCGAGGGCCGAAAACGGTTTGTGCTCTATCCTGGCAACCAACTGTTAGAGCATTTGGACGAAAACACGATCCAAAAGTCTGAAAAAATGCGCTTTAAATTCTCTCGAGCCTTTCAAGTGCGGGCCCCCTTTAAGCTAGGCCGACTCTACCGCCCTCTTGCTGCCCACATCTATTTCTTCAATGCCCAGCAAGTCTTGGTTGGTCAGGAACGCAAAACTATCGAGGTAGAAGAATAAATGTGGTCTAAAGTCACGGTACCAACGATTTTTTCTGAGGGATCCCGACTTATTGGAGACCTCTCGTTTGAAGGCAGCGCCCAGATTTTTGGCAGCCTCGAGGGCAATATTGAACATAAGTCACCCGAGACATTGCACATCGGAAAAACGGCTTGGATCAACGGCAATGTGGTCTCCAACGGTCCCGTTATTGTGGAAGGAAGGATAGAGGGGAATATCACCTCATCCACCAAAGTTCGAATTCTGGGCACTGCCATCATTCAGGGAGACATCAGAGCTCCTCGTGTGGAGGTGCGCCCTGGTGCCCAGCTTGAGACCCAATTTAGTATCGGCGATAAAACTGCGCTAGTTCTCAAAGCCGCTTAAAACGCCTTCTATGAAAAAAAACGCTCTCTTCCTGTCTTTCGTTATCGGCACCCTTTCCCATGCCATGGTCTTAAGTCCCAGCGAAACTGCCCAAGCCAACTTCGTCGATCGGGGCATGGTCCTCTTGGACGCTGACGGCAACGAGCAGGCGGTAAAAGTTGGCGAACAGAATAAAAGCCCCTTTGGCGTTTTTCTTGCCCTCACCCCTAAAGACGGCAGCGGAGTTATGGAAGTAAATTACTGCACGGCCACCCATTTGAAAGGGCAACACGTCCTGACGGCCACTCACTGTATTCCCAAAAATTCCCGATCAACTTTATGGATAGTCTTCTACTCCAAAGAAGGAAAAAAACAGGTCTACCCTATTTATGAATTTTTCTTTAAGGGAGCCGGGGAAGAGGATATTGCCATGGTTAAGTTGCCTGAGGAGGCGGTGCCCCTTTGGGACGATAGCGATTTTCAATACAAAAAATTTGAAAAGCCTGGACATGAGTCTGATTTTTCTGTGACGCTATGGAGCTACACCCCCTTAATTCACTTTCCCCAACTTCAAATAAAATATCCTGATTCGAACGGAATGGTCTTTAGGCCAAATTATTGTCTGGCGTCCCAGTCGCTCCCCCATATTGAAGTGCGCGATAAGAAAACCAGAAAAAAGGTAGGTGAAATCAATTTTGCAGAAAAAATGGAGACCAAATCGCACCTGTTTATCGATAAATGCAAACACCCTATTTTGCAGGGAAATAGCGGATCTTTGATCACGCATGGAAAAAACTTCGCCTACAAACTGGGAGTTCTGCATTACGTGTTGGGTAATCACGCTTCCATTTGGCCGCAGCTCACGGCCAATGGCCTAACTACCAATCCCAAGACTGACCTCTATTATCACGGGGTCGATGGGAAAACAGAATGGCTCAGCCAAGAGGTAGGATCGTACGATATCGGTGCCGGATCTCTCTTTGAGGTAATAGAAAAACGAAGCCCTGCGGCGATGCCCCCGCGTTAGCGTTTCAATGAGGTTGAGACTGCCGGACCTCTGGTCCGAGAGATCCTACCTAACCCCTGGCACGAGGAGTGGGAGGAACCAGCCCGAATTTCGCCTCCTGCTTTATATCTGCAGATTCAACTGATCTTTTGAAGAATCTCGCGCAGCTCGCTGGCAGGCACGGAATAGGTTCGGCCGCAGAACTGACAGGTAATGACGGCCGCCTCCCCTTTTAAAACCATTTCAGACAGGGTCGCTTTGCCTAAAATTTCTAAACTACGATCCACACGATCGGGCGAACAGCGGCACTTATAGAGTATCGGAAACTCATGAACCACTTCGGTTAGCTCGGAGTCATGAAAAAAGGGCGTGACCCATTCGCGAATGGCCCTCTTTTTGGCAATCGTCTGCGAAAGTGCGGCGACCTTTGCCGCATTTTTTTCCAATTGCGTAAGCACGGCGTCGCCCGCGCCTGGCATCACTTCAAGAATAACCCCTCCGGCGGAAATCACCTCCCCCGCTACGTCCATCTGCACAGTCAAAGACACGATTGAGGGAACCTGATCGGATTGAAAAAGGTAATAGGCGATGTCTTG
>JAYVQZ010000509.1:0-14172 GCA_043776735.1 Deltaproteobacteria bacterium
TCTTCTTCTTGCTGCTTGCGGTCGTTATTATGCGGGTGGCCAACCCACTCGACCGCCCCTAGAGCCGCACATTGATAAGCCGATTGAAGGAAAACGGACAACCCTTACCGTCTTTGGCGGGGGGTTCTGCGCTAAATGCAAAACCCAATTCCCTGAGCTAAATGACTCGATTGCCAGAATGTCTGCCAGCGAGAAGAAATATCTCGAGGTAAAAATGTATCTGGTGGCTGGAGAACCAGGCAGCGTCCGTCCCACTCAGGAATTGGCCGATGAGTATAAGGAAGCACATTTTGTGCTCGCAAACGCGTTTCCCGATCTTCCTTGGCGATGGGCAAATTTTAAAATCAGCCTGCCCGGCGCTAGACTTGAAGTTCCTGCTGCTGTGGTTGCCGACGAAAATGGTCAAATAGTAAAACGGTTTCCCGCCGGTGAGACGACCTTTGTACCAGCAGAAATTTTTTCGTTCCTTCAATCGCGACTAGCAGCACACTGACCGGTAGGGTGCCGAGAGGGGTTCTCATATGAAGTCCATTTTTTTACTTTTTGTAATCTTTTGCCTTAAAGGGGTCGCCGCCCAAGCGCCCTCTTTTCAAAGCCAGACTGTCGATGGAAAAAACTTTTCTCTCAAAGATCGGTTAAAGGCGGGAAAGCCTGTGCTCGTCTCCTTTTGGGCAACGTGGTGCCAGCCGTGCCTAGAAGAGCTCAATCAACTAAAGACTCGCCTTGCCAAAGAAAATTCTGGGGTAGAGGTTATCGCCATCAATGTAGACACCACAGAAACCTCGTCTGACGTTCGCCCCACAATCCGTCTGCATAAAATCGAGTTTCCTGTCATCCTTGATCCCACGCATCAGATCTTTTCAAAATACAACGCTACCAAAGCGGTTCCCTTTTCTGTTCTCGTTGGTCCCTCGGGCGAGATCCAAGGAACCTATGCCGGTTACAGCGAGGAAATGATTCAAAAGCTGGAGAAGTTTTCTAAAAAGGAATAGGACCCATGAAACTAATCCTGGCATTTTGGCTGCTGGTAACCGCTTCTGGCTACGCCGCGGAAATCGTCACGGAATCCGTCCCCCCACCGTTTCAGGTGACCTCACAAGGCCATCTGATGCTTGTGAACTCCAAAGACCCCGATGATCCCTCGGCGAAAGCTGCCTATAACCTGCTCCATGAAAACCGAATTGCCACTGAGTTTCGGGAATTTCAGGGCGAATTCATCTTTTCAAACCGATGGAATCCCACTGGCGCAAAAGAGAGCAACTCCTACTTCACTGTCGAAAAAAAAGCTCTCTTGCATACGTGGTCTAACGGCCAGGTGATAGCTGGTGACAGCCATCAAGAACTGGGCCGCGGGATTGCCTTGGCACTTTACCGAGATAGCACTTTCGGCGTGGACAATACTCTAGAAGGCATTTCCGTAAAACAGACCTTTTCTCCGGTCACTGTCGGTGCCATAGCAGGAAGAATTAATACCTTTAAAAACCCCGTCGCTCTCAATCCGGTATCAAATTCGCTCATAGACCGAGATGTTTGGTTAGCTAGTGGCCAACTCGCTACGAAAATTGATTCCAACGTCACACTGGGTAGCCACTACCTTTACTCAGTAAATCGTACCGGGGAAAATCGCGTGGCGGATAAAGTGTGGCAGACCGCTGGGCTGAGTCTTCAGTGGGACGGGCTTTTTGATGCCATCGATATCTATGGTGAGACCAACGGGCTGACGACGACCGCAGTCGGCGGCAATCGCACCCGGTATCCCACGGGGTGGGGAAGTTACCTTTCTACAACATGGTCAGAAGAAAATTGGCGCGTGAAATTTGAGGGCAAAGACTACCGCCAATACCACTTTGATTTTCGCAGACCTCCCACCCTTGAAGATGACGTTGTGGTCACACTCAATACCCAAGACGTCATCGCAGGTCGGATTGCCGTCGAACGAAGGCTGGGGATAAAGACCAGTGTCTTTAGCTCGTTCCTGGCCGGTACCGATCGTACAGATAACGGAGAACTTCGCCATGGCATTCTCGGCGGAAAATTTCTAGGACCCCTTCGCACCGCATGGGAAGCTAAAGTGGGTTATCGTGTGGTAATCGGGAAAAGCAATCTGTCTCATGCGGGCCTTAAGATGAAATTACCCACGCTAAAGGGGCAATCGGTGGAGCTCGAATTCCGAAAGCAATTGGCCAACACCAATTTAAATACTTACCGCGTGGTTGAAGACCGCAATCAAACCTTTCTCACCTATAACCTAAACGAAATGTGGAACATGGGAGTCGGCTACGAATTTGTACCGACCAATCCGCTTTCTGCTGCCGCATACTTTGTAAATCTCAGCGCCAACTATAAAACAGGGCCACTCGGCGCCAAGGCGTTTCTCGGCCAGACCAGCGGCGGCACCCTTTGCTCCGGCGGCGTCTGCCGACAAGTCACTCCCTTCTCCGGTGCGTACCTGGAAGGCACTTACACGTTTTAGTATTTAGGTGCCTTCAACAAAAGTAAAAAGGGCGTATCGAAAACTCCGATACGCCCTAAATTTTTTGTGGCCTGCTCTCAGCGCCAGGCGGCGTTTAGTTTTTTGAGCGGCTCAGGTCCTGGATCGAGATCGGCATCTTTGAGCTCGCACAAGGGAACATCGCCCAAGTTGTTGAGCTCTGTGAAGTCCGGCACGTTCGGAACGAAATACAACAGGCCGGTTAAGACATGCCCATTCCGGTAAGCCCCATCAATGGACTTGAGAACAGACATCTTGTCGGTGGGATCGAAATCATCGTGCAACTTCTTTAGGGTTAATGAAGAGCCATCTTGAAGTTCGATTTCGCGCACTTCGCCAGGAGCGATTTCAACTTGAATCTCTTCTTGAGGCGGACGGTACCCCAATTCATGAATCGGACGGTCGCGATCTTTAGCGGCAAGGTAACTCATCGTGCTGCCTTCATGATTATTGAAGGTCACGCAGGGGCTGATGATATCAAGAAGAGCAATTCCCTTGTGAGAATGTGCCGCCTTAATCAAAGACATCATCTGTTTCCGATCGCCCGAAAAGGAACGTCCTACGAAGGTGGCTCCCAACTCAATGGCCATGGCTGCACAATCGATGTGCGGATACGGGTTTGCCGAACCTTTTTTTGCCTTCGAGCCTTCATCTGCAGTCGCAGAGAACTGGCCTTTGGTAAGACCATACACTCCGTTGTTCTCAATGATGTAGGTCATGTCGAGATTACGACGCATCAAATGAACAAACTGACCCATTCCAATGCTCGCCGTATCGCCGTCGCCACTCACACCTAGGGTGTCCAATTTGTGATTGGCCACTTTAGCGCCCGTGGCCACCGCCGGCATTCTTCCGTGAACGGTATTAAAGCCATGACCGCGATCGATGAAGTACGTTGGTGTTTTGCTTGAGCAACCAATGCCCGAAAACTTCATTACCTTATAGGGAGCAACCGCCAAGTCATAATACGACTGGATGATCGCTGCAGTAATGGAGTCATGACCACACCCTTTGCACAGGGTAGAAGGTCTGCCTGAATAATCGGCTTTCGTAAGGCCGATGCGATTGCAGCTTGGTGTAGCTTCCATTTTAGTTCTTCCCCATGAAGGTCTTCAGTTTGACTTCGATAAAGTCTGCCGAAATCGGGAATCCACCGTAGTAGACCACCGACTTCAATTTGTTTTGGTAACCAGGAATATCGACTTCGATCAGCTGTTTCATCTGACCATCGCGGTTCTGCTCGACTACGAATACCTGATCGCAACTCTTGATAAAGGATTCCACTTCGTCACAGAACGGATAGGCGCGGAGTCGAAGGTACTTCACGTTCTTATCATTCATGCGATCGAGCGTTTCGGTAAGCGCATGGTGAGTCGTGCCGTAAGCAATCACACCAATTTTAGCGTTGGCATCGCCCGTAATCACCGGCTTCGGTACATGCTTCTTGGCCGTGTGCCATTTTTTCAACAGCCGATCCATATTTCGGACGTAGGCGTGCGGGCTTTCTGTGTAACGAGCGTACTCGTCGTGGCCAGAGCCTCGGGTAAAGAAGGCGGCCTTCGGATGGTTCGTGCCTGGCAAAGTGCGGTAGCAAATGCCGTCGCCATCCACATCGAAATAACGGCCAAAGTCTTTGGCCTTATCCAGCTCTTCTTTATTGAGCACCTTTCCGCGCTTCATCTTTAGCGGCTTGTACTCAAACTCATCATCCACCCATTGGTTCATTCCCAGATCCAAATCGCTCATGACGAATATGGGAGTTTGGAAGGTGTCGGCCAAATCAAACGCCTCCGCCATCATTTCAAAGTGCTCTTTCGGAGTGGAGGGGATGATGAGGATATGTTTAGTGTCACCATGACTAGCTAGTGCGCAAAGTTGAATGTCGCACTGCTGAGTTCGCGTTGGGAGACCAGTAGAAGGACCGACGCGCTGAACGTTTACCAACACGGCCGGAATCTCAGCGTAGTAGGCCAAGCCCAAAAATTCATTCATCAACGAAATTCCAGGCCCCGCGGTTGTGGTCATGGCCCGGGCTCCCGTGAAGGAGGCTCCTAAAACCATTCCGATGCTGGAAAGCTCATCTTCTGCCTGAATGACTGCAAACTTATTTTTGCCATCCGCACCAACTCGGTATTTTTTTAGATACGCCTCACCATTTTCGGCGAGCGAACTGGAAGGAGTGATGGGGTACCAAGCAATCACGGTGCAACCAGCGTAGACGGCACCTAAGCCACCGGCTTGGTTGCCCTCAACCATGATCTTCTTTTCGTTCATCTTGTCCGGTTTGAACCAGAAAAAGTCGGTTTTTTGAAAGTTCTCTTTGGCGTACTTGATACCAATCTCAAGTGCCTGCAAATTGCTGTCGATTGCCGATTGCTTACTACGAAAGTTGTCCTGAATCACCTTGGTGATGATGTCCTTATCGATGCCGTAAAGTTCCGTGAGTGCGCCCACGTAAAAAAGGTTTTTTAGCAGGTTGCGTAGCTTGGAGTCGGTCAACCCTTTGGAGAGGTCCTCAACGGGTAAGGCGTAAAAGGCCTGACCGGCTTTTTTCTGACTTTCTTCCACCTTAATGATGTTGGAATTGTAAAAAATGGTGCTGCCCGGACGCATCGCTGCAATGTC
Organism: Deltaproteobacteria bacterium; assembly: GCA_043776735.1. GTDB lineage: Bacteria > Bdellovibrionota > FAC87 > UBA2466 > UBA2466 > JBGSST01. The sequence goes on from JAYVQZ010000509.1 coordinate 5,117, forward strand.
TTCCTTGGCAGTCTCGGCGTTGAGACAGACTGCGATATCATCATGCTCACGGAGGCACTGGTAACCCTTGGGGCTCACCCGAATCTGAAACCAGGTGGGTAACCCTTGGATGTTGGAGGGGAATAGGTTTTTCCCCGTTACCCCTACGCCCATTCGAAAAAGGGATTTGTAGAGGATGCTATTGGCCGATTGGCTTCCGGTTCCGTTTACCGTTGCAACGCGGAAACTGAAGTCGTTTGTTCGTTTTTCCATGGATTTAGGGACCCTTTTGTCTGGGGCACGTTTAATAAATTCTTGCAAAAGTTTAGGGGCTACAAAGCTTCTTGGAAACCAAAAAGGCAGCCCACTTTCGGCATGGGCTGGGTATAGGGTCTGGCGGCGGGTTTGACAAGGGGGGCCAGGTGATAAGTAGCGGGAATTTTGGGCCCAAATAACAATTTAGCCCTTCCTAAGGGTCAATTTTCCGGAGGGAATGCTTTTTACGCCAGGGCTACCCCTATTTTCCCGGGCCATTTGCGACTATGGTCCCCTTTCGCCATGACGTTAGAACAGTACCAAAAGGCCAAACAGTTTCGGCTGCAAGCAGAAATCCAGTACCGAGTGAGGTGCCCTAACTGCAAAAAACCCCGCGTTACCTGCTATTGCGCCCACATCCGGTCTTTTAGCCCAGCCACCAAGTTTGTGATTCTGATTCACCGCGATGAGGTACGCCGTAGTGTCGCCTCAGGAAGAATGGCTCACTTGTGTCTGAACAACTCCTCCTTTTTTGAAGGAACCGATTTTACGGAGCACGTGGCGGTAAACGCATTGATTAACGACCCTAAAAACTACCCTGTAGTCCTCTATCCGGGCCGTAACTCAACGGACATTTCTAACGTCGAAACTTCCAAGCGTCAGAAGCTCTTTCCCGTAGGCCGCCAGCTGGTGGTTTTTATTATCGATGCCACTTGGCACCAAGCAAAACGAATCAAACGACTTAGTCAGAATCTCGACCCGCTGCCTTTAATCTCTTTTACCCCTAAGACGCTTTCCACATTTTCTACGGTCCGAAAACAACCTAATCCCCAATGCTATTCAACAATTGAGGCCATTCACGAGTTCATCGAACTAGTTGCCGATCCTGCAGTCGGTCCGCATAGGAACCTTCTAGAAGTCTTCGGCGCCATGGTGAAACAACAGGCAGAATATCAGGCAAAATTCGGTCCCAAGCGACGCACCCAGGGGAGTTGAATCTATTAAAGTGCTGAGGGAAAAAATGGGTCGAAAAAGCAAAAAAGGTTTCCCCATTTCTTCTCGTACCTCTAAGACTCCCTGCTGTGCGAGCGCTTTGTCTTTTGAGATACGAGAAGAGATAGAGGAACCGGCCCGCGTTATAGCACACTTACGAAGCGGTATTGAAAATAAGAGTTAGAATGCGAATTATTGGTTTAACGACGCAATGTCGATTACAAAACGGTAGCGAACGTCACTCTTAATGACCCGCTCATAGGCCTCATTCACTTTTTGAACGGGGATAAGCTCAATGTCGCAGACGATGTTGTGCTTTCCGCAGAAATCAAGCATGTCCTGAGTCTCTTTGATTCCGCCGATTAACGATCCGGCCAAACTTCGTCTTCCGCCTACCAATGAAAACGCTGAGATAGACGCCGGCTTGGGGAAGATGCCCAGAACAACTAACGACCCATCCACTTTGAGAAGACTCAGGTACTGGTTTAAATCCATGTCTGCAGACACGGTATTTATGATCAAATCAAAAGAGCCTTTGAGCTTTTTGAAGGTCTCGGGACTGGACGTGGCATAAAAGTGCTTGGCGCCCATTCGCTTCCCGTCATCCTGTTTGCTCAAAGACTGGCTAAGAACGGTGATCTCGGCCCCTAACGCGTGGCCAAGTTTCACCCCCACATGACCCAAACCACCCATCCCGATAATGGCCACTTTTTTTCCAGGGCCCGCCTTCCAATGCATGAGTGGTGAGTAAAGCGTGATGCCGGCGCAAAGCAGCGGAGCTGCGGCATCTAAAGGGAGGTTGTTGGGAATTCGAAGAACGTAATTTTCATCCACCACGATATGGTCAGAATAGCCGCCATACGTTGGGGTTTTGCCATCGCGTTCAACCGCATTGTACGTGCCGGTCATGCCGTTTGAGCAGTATTGCTCAGTTCCTTTTTCGCACTGTTCGCAGTGGCGGCAAGAGTCTACAAAACAGCCCACACCTACTTTATCGCCCACTCTATATTTGGTAACCTTACTTCCCACGCTGGTAACAACGCCGGCAATTTCATGGCCGGGTACCATTGGAAAGATCGCCCCACCCCACTCTTCGCGGACTTGATGAATGTCAGAATGGCAGATGCCGCTGAATTGGATCTTGATGGCGACATCTCTTTCGCGCGGCGCTCGCCGTTCGAAAGTAAAGGGAACCAAAGGGGCTTTAGCTTTTGTTGCGGCGAATCCTTTTGCAGTGCTCATGCGCGGCATTAGAGACCGCAAGCCATGCCTAGTCAAACTGCACCGAGTCTCCTTAGTTGCTAGTCCCTTCGAAGCCGCAGAGCATAAGGGGTTCAGCCCTTCCCTCATGCCAGCGGGAAACTACACCGATAAAGATAACGAGATCTAGGAGATGTCCCATGTGGATTCCAAAACGGCCTGCGACCCTTGAAGAGGCCAAACTCGATAGGACCTATATCGAGGATTCCATTTTAAAAATTCTGAACGCCCAGGGGGCTACTCGCGGCGGAAAATTTCCGGAGATTTTAAAAGTCCCCTATGCGCTGATTGAACCCACTATCCAAGATTTGCGCGACAGAGATTTTATTGCCACCTCAGGCGGTGGTTCTGGAATTGGCGGAAATGCCGGACTTAATTTCGGATTAACGACGAAGGGACAAGAAATTGCCGCCACAGCCGCCAGGCGCTCCCCTTATTTTGGGCCGTCACCGGTTGATATCCCCGATTATATCGAATCCGTGAAAGCGCAGAAGTTTCAAACCAGACTCGTTCGTAAACAGCATTTGGATAAGGTCTTCTCCGATATCCTCATCAGCCAAGAGTACTTAAATCAGCTGGGGCCAGCGATCAATTCGGGAGGGCCAATCTTTCTGTACGGAAAGCCAGGAAATGGAAAGACCACAATGTCAGAGCGCATTGCCCGCCTCTTCCGCCAAGGGATTTTCGTTCCTCATGCCATTCAGGTGAACGGGGAGATCATTCAGGTTTTTGATCAGAAAGTTCACCGACCCATCACCGCTGAGATGTTGCCCGAAGATCATCCAGTGAGACTAGATCCCAACTTAGTCGATCCGCGCTGGGTTTACGTGTTTCGCCCCTTTATTGTCGTGGGCGGTGAATTGACTTTGGAAATGTTAGATCTCACTTTCTTAAAGGGCCAAGCAAGTTATGAAGCCCCTTTTCAGCTGAAGGCAAATGGTGGAGTTCTGCTCATCGATGACTTTGGAAGACAAAAAGTAAAACCGACCGAGTTTTTGAACCGGTGGATCTATCCCTTGGAAAAGGGAATGGATTTTCTTTCTCTTGCTAGTGGCAAAAAACTCGAAGTGCCCTTCGACCAGCTGATTATTTTGTCGACCAACCTTGATCCCAAAGATCTTGGTGATGAAGCCTTCTGGCGCCGAATAAAATACATGATCGAAACTCCAAGCCCCTCAGAAGACGACTTCAAACGCATTTTTCAAATTATCTGCGAGAAAAACAAAATTATTTTTGATGAGGAGGCCTATACCTACCTTATTGATAAGTATTACAAGCAGGCCCGACGCGAATTCCGAAGCGTACATCCCCGCGACATTCTTAGTCGCGTAAGCGACCATATCGCTTACTACGGCCTAAATCCAAAGTTATCCCGCGAGCTAGCCGACCTTGCCTGCCGCTCCTTCTTTGGCGCCCAAGCAGCACAAGGACAAGAACCCGCTCCCAAATTGAAGGTAGCAGGATAAATCCCCCTGGTAGATCATGCCGGTGATGCTACGTTAACAATGACCTATTGTTCTAAACTCGATGCACGGCAGAGGATGAGAATCCCCCGCTTGTGGAAATTTGGTGCCTCTTCGATATGCAAACCCGAAAGAATCAGATTGCGTGGGTCGTTTTGGCTCTCTTTTTTGTGATTGCAGGGGTGACGCGTCCGAGCCAGGCCGGCCCCAATCCACAAACGCCCGTCTTTGTCGTTATGGGAGGGTACCAAACCTGTCCGATTAGCCATGAAAAATCCCCCTTACCGGTACCAACGATCCTTCAGATCGCAGTCCAGGCAAAGAAGATTGGGAACAGTGTCCAAGCAAAGCGAAGTTTGAAGGCCAAGTATTTTCTAGCCTGTTATTCCGGCGTTTTTCCAGAGCTTCCCTCAGGGAGATTCGAATTTCGTTACTCTCCCCACACTGACTTTCAGTCGCCTGATACTATTGAGCTCAACACCGGCGACTTTTCTGGACCGGAAGCTCTGGCACTGGCGTTTGCGGAGTTGAATAACCTGCTAAAGGAGACCACCAATCCAGTAGTTTATTTTATTGGTCATTCCTATGGGGCGTGGACGGCAATGAATGCCATTGCCTCCTTGAACCAGATCACAGCACTTGGTGGGCTAGTCACTATCGATGCCATCAGCCCCTTGGAGTGCAAGCCCGATCAACTCGTTTCCAAAAGCATTGTTTCTTTTTTTTCGAAGACTTCTCCCTGCACTCAGGCGCCCAAAGACATTCCCAACAAAACAATGGATTTTATTACCGCAAACGCTCCTTGGTGGTTTCATTACTATCAAAACCAATTAGGTCTTCTTCATTCCGGCCCAATATCCGAAATCGAAAGCATGAACCCCGATCCGGCGCGCCCCTCCCGCGGGTTTAATGAGCTAATACACCTAACCGGCACCAATCCGATCTTTAACGACTATCACAGCGCTCTCGCCATCGATCCGGGTCTATGGAAAAACGTCGCACAATGGGTTACTAAAACCGATGTGGTAGGGCCGTTACACGCACGTAAAAAGCAATGAATATTTTCCCTTTGATCGAATATCCCCAGTTCATCCCGATCATCGTCGAATGGATTGAAGCGGAGTGGCCGAAAGGAAAAGACAACCGCAGCATCGAAATCCGGCTCTGTGGTGAGCGCAAACCCGGGGAACTTCCCCAAGCCTATGTCGCCGTTTCTCACGGAGTCCCTATTGGTTTTGTAAGCTTGGTCTACTGGGAAAAAGGGATTGATGAGGGAAGGCCTTATTGGATTGACGCTGTTTACGTCCTACCGTCTAAAAGAGGCCAAGGGCTTGCCCAAAAAATGATTGGCGTGGCCGAGTCGGCCGCATTGGCCTTGGGTATAGATAAGCTTTTTGCCCTAACCGACATCCCCAATTTATATAAAAAAAGAAATTGGGAGTCACTGCAGGGAGTAATATTGGGCTCTCCCACAGAAGCGATCATGACCAAGATCCTGTCCGAAGGAATCGCCAAAGCAAAAAGGTACTAAGTACCTTTTTGCATATAATCAAAGGAACCAGAAGCAAGCTGCGGCAATCAATGTAGGAAATAGTGCGTTTAATAGTAACGTCAGGGGGGCAATTCCGCTGGACCCAAAACTCGAGCGTAGAATCGCAAAGCCTGCGGGGTTAGGGGCATTGGCAATGACAGTGAGCCCACCACCAACTACTGCGCCCGACACCAATGCATATTTTAGTACGTCCGAGATGTTTTCCACCTGGGCCCCTAAGAAGGTAAGAGCCGCATTGTCCATAATTGCCGTAAGGAGCGTTGTCCCCAAAAATAGAGGACCGGGAGAAAGGCTGGTGAGTATTGGCTCTAACCACCAGCGCTGAAGCCCTCCCAAAGCAACAAGCCCCCCTAGAAAAAAACCAACGAGTAGACTCTCTTTAAGTTTTAACTCGGTTTGGTACTCCTGGCTGATCGTCACCACTCCAATAAAAAACAGAAAAATCCCGACAAAAATAATGGGGTGATGCGCGGTGAGCACAACTAGCGATAAAATGAAAAAATGCACCACCACCAGCCAAGCGGGCAATTTTATTTTTCCGGTTCCCACTGGCGGTGTTTCCAGCAACAGCCCCACCAATTCCCTTCGAAACCACCAAGCTATTAAAGAGGTATTTGCCGTCACCGCCACAACAGCCTTCCAGCCGAAATGGGTCAGCATGTGCTTAGTTCCCCAGCTCCAAAGACTAGCCACCATAAGAACTGGTGGTGCTGCAAAGTTAGTAAGTACCCCCCCAATGGAGACATTCACAAAGAGAAGTCCCAGGGTGGCATACTTCAGTTTCTCAGAGGCGCCGCGATCAAAGAGGCGATCTTTGAGGATTAACGCTGTTACCGTCATTGCCGCAGGCTCAGTAATCACGCTGCCCAGAAGAGGGCCAATGATCAATGCTGCAGCGAAGAACCCAAGGTTACGCGGCAGCGGCAGACCTCGTGAAATCGCCGAAATGAGAAGAGAGGTAAAATAAATGACCGGCCGAGTAGCGGCGACCGTCATGATAACGAATACGAATAGTGGCTCGGTAAAGTTTAAACTCTCCACGTAGCGGATGGCCATTTCCCCGCCAAGAACAGTCGCCATCACGGCGATGAGAACGCCAGCCCAGAGGCCAAAGACAATTTCTACCTCGCCTAATAGATGAAAGAAGTTTTCACCTACTGACCCCTTAGGAAAACGGCCGGCAATAATCTGAAACCGTTTGGACAAAAAGGTGTGAGCGACCGCCACCACAAAAAGGCAGGTTGCTAAAATTTGAGAGAAATCCGCTGGCATTTTATTCTCGATCCTTAACATAAAAGAAAAAAATCACCGTGGCCAAAAGAGCCCCCGCGCTCCCAAAAAGAAACGTTGCTTGGGATGACACTCTCTCCCATAGGAGACCGGCAAGGGTGCTTGCCACAAGAGTGGAGATTCCAGTAACCGTGCCTAGAATTCCCACAGCAGTAGCCTTCTGATGGGAGGGCATTAGATCTATGGCAAAGGCCTTCCCTACACCATCTGTTGCTGCCATGTAGGCACCATACACGGCAAAAAGTACAAAGAAATGAGCTGCGGTTGAGGCGAAGGAGAACCCCAAGTAAACCGCAGAAAAAATAACCAAGCCAAAAATTAAACACTTACGCCTTCCGATTACGTCAGAGAGTCCACCGAGGTAGGGGCTTAGCAACGCGCAGGTAGCATTGTAGAGGCAGTACAAAAGAATCACGGAGATGATGCCTAGACCGCTCTGCTTTGCCCGCAGCAATAAAAACACATCACTGGAATTCGCCAGTGAAAAGGTCATCCAGCCTAGAAGGTAGGTTCTGAAGCGCGGAGGCAGTTCACTCCACTGGAAACGCGGAGTCGGGACCTTGGTCTTTATTGTAGGGGCGGACACCTCTGACACGGTGAAAGCAACGGCGACTGAGGCAAGCCCTGGGAGAAAGGCCCAAAAAAAGATGGTTCGAAGATCGTCAGAATAACGGCGAAGGTAGGCAATGGCGATTAACGGTCCAATCACGGCCCCGCAAGTGTCCATGAATCTGTGCCAACCAAAGGCCGCTCCCCGAAATTTAGCTTCGACTGATTCCGCAAGGAGAGCATCTCTTGGAGCCGTTCGGAGCCCTTTTCCCGTTCGATCAAGAGCTCGAGCAAAAAATACATGCGTCCATGACGAGGCTAAACCAATGAAGGGCTTTGCCAATGCCGCAAGTAGGTAGCCAGTCCCTATAAAGGCTTTTCTTTTCCCCAGCCCATCCGACCAACGACCGGCAAAGGATTTAAGCAGGCTCGACAATGCCTCTGCGAATCCCTCTATAAAACCCACCGAAACCATCGACGCCCCAAGAACCGAAGTGAGAAAGAGGGGAGTTATCGGATAGAGCATTTCACTTGAGATGTCGGCGAGCAAAGAGACTATGCCTAGTCGTAATACGGTGGGGTTAAGAACCGCCGTTCGTCGAATTTGAGAATCAACGGAAGTTTTCATTCAAATGCTCTCTTTGCATGATGCGATTGGAGAGTCTTCCAACGGCACCTTTAAGTCGAGAATAAAGGTTCGAAACGACGCGGCGGTACAAGGCGAGCCCCTAAAAGAAAGTTGGGTTTTATCACCCCAGTTTACGTATATTACGCATAGAGAGCCACTCCAGTATGTCGCGTTAAATGCCGCCATCGAAGAAAAGTTTGGCTGGAATTGTAAATTCCCTGAGCATGGCGGAATAGTTGGACTGTGATTAGTAAAATTATGGAGAAGATGCATGACGGGATATCTCAATGCTTTGTTCGGAGGCGCTCTGATTGGCCTTTCCGCCGCGGGGATGCTTCTTTTTAACGGCAAGATCCTTGGTGTCAGTGGCATCCTTGGGGAAGTTCTTCAAAAGCGCACAGAAAAAACTTGGCGCTATCTTTTTTTGATGGGGCTGCTCACGGGAGGCGCCGTCGTCCTCACTCTTCAACCTGAGGCTTTTTCCAATTCGCTTAGCCGATCGCCGGAAGCGCTGATTGTGGCTGGGCTGCTGGTTGGTTTTGGAACCCGCCTGGGTAACGGTTGCACTAGTGGACATGGGATTTGCGGAATTAGCCGCCTGTCCCCTCGTTCACTCATCGCAACCCTAACGTTTATGGGCTGCGGCGGCGCTGTGGTTTATATCATCAACCATATTCTAGGAGGCAGAGTATGAGAGAGCCGCTGCTCTCGTTTGCCTGTGGAATACTGTTTGCTGTAGGTCTTGGAATTTCAGGAATGACACAGCCAGGGAAGGTGACTGCCTTCCTGGATTTTACCGGCCACTGGGACCCTAGCCTGATCTTTGTCATGGTGGGCGCAATTTCCATATATGCGATTGGCTACCGCCTGATTCTGAAAAAACCAAAACCGATCTTCGCCAACTCATTTCAAATCCCAAAACTTCGAAAAATCGACCTGCCGCTGGCGATGGGATCAGCAATCTTTGGAATGGGTTGGGGGCTTGCAGGATTTTGTCCTGGCCCCGCTTTAGTTTCCTTGGTTTCCCTTCATTGGGAACCCTCGCTCTTTGTGCTGTCTATGATTTTGGGAATGTCTATCTTCGAAT
>JAYVQZ010000510.1:0-14123 GCA_043776735.1 Deltaproteobacteria bacterium
TTGGCACCAACCCCACAAAGGTGTCAGTCTCCTTCCAAGCTTGAAAGGTAGCGGACACGGGCGAGCGCGACTTATCAAGCTTGGAAGGAGACTGACACCTTTGGCTACTCGAGTTTTTCTTCTAGCTGCTTGTTGATGCCTTTGTAGTAATCCATCAGAGGTTGGGCGCTCTTTAGCGGATCGTTGGTGTCTATTTTATCTAAACCAGCGGGCATTCGTTTTTTTCCTAAGATCTTAGAAGTGACCTGGGCAAGCAGCTTCGTTTTATCGGCCACCATTCCTGTCACAAAAATCGAGGTGCTGACGGGAACGACAATTGAGAGAAAGAGGAGTGCAAAAAAATGAGGCCGCCGCCCCGGAGAAAAACCGATTAGGAAGACAGCTTTAAATAACGTCATGCTGATCGCTAGAATCACGCAGAGTTTAAGAAACGCGGGAGTGAAGAGATCGACGCTACCAGCAATCCGCAGCGTGATTCCGCCTTTTGAAAACGAGGCTCCCTCACCCCACCCGGCAATGTAGGCCACTCCAATAAGAACGGCCGGTAAGCACAAGTGAATCAATAGGCCTAAAAAAACGGAGAAGAACCAACCTCTCTTTAACGAAAGGCGAAGTGCTGGGAGCTCGAGCATCAGCGTGCTCCAAAGAAGCGATGCAAACACGTGCCAGGGCACAAAATGGCTGAGAAATGAATTTTGGGGAGCCATGAGAAATTTTAAGGGCTTCACTCCCCGCAGGCAAGTTTAGTAACGGTGGGGGTGGCACCTACAGTATGAGAGCGCTCATAAATTTAATTTAATCCAAAAGGGTTCCACAATAGGATGTTGCGGTGCTTCCCGTTCCATACTCCTGAAAGCTCGAACTGTTCGGGGCCAAGCCTAAGTTGGATGGGCCGTTCCTCCCCGCTTTTTAGCGCTAGGTTAGCCCCGCCTTGGCCCGAGACAAAAAAAGGGCCGTTCATCATAGCCAAAGGAAACGTTGGATAGGAGGTGGGGAAAATATTTTGAATGGGATTGAGAATCATCAGGACTCCACCGGTGGTCCAGGATGTAATGGCGATATTCAGAGATTTAATTTTTCCAACATCGGTGTGTACCCGGTCGCGCTCGTTATACGCAGTTACCGCGATCTCTCTGGTTGATGCATTAAATTTAAATTCCAAGCACTCTTGTTTGTCGGCTAAGCCAAAATAATCCCACTGGAGCGCTTTCTCCTCCGGCAATCCGCCGCACCCACTGCGATGTTCCTTAGGGGAAAAGAAAGTAAACTCTTGGTGGTAATCCATGGCTACCGATCCGAGAATCGTCGCCATGGCCTTGTGAGTAAAAAGCTCCAGAATTCCGGCTCCCATCAGTGAGTAGCGGTTTCCCAAGTGAGGAAGCCCAAAGACATGCCCTAGCTCGTGTATCACTGCCAAATAAAGGGCCGCGCCAGACTGCCAAACCCTTTCGGCCTGAGTGTCAGGAGCAAAACGATTTGGCCCAATATCAGACCCTACGAAGATAAAGCCACGTCCCTTAAGATTTTTTTCGTCGTAGCTGGTGCGCACCGCGACAGCCACAAAATGGAGGGGATCTCGGAGATATTCTCTTTGCGGTGCAGTGAGAGTTCCATAACCAAATTGTAACTTTAGATCCTCTTCGCCAGTGCAAGAAATCTTTTGGAAACGCTGCTTGCCCACGCCGAGTTCATTCCATTTCACCAAGACTTTATTGGTGTCTTCAAAAAACGAGATCGGACGGACAAACTCCTTTCGCCAGTCGTCCAAGGCCTTTTCAACGATTTTACCAATCATCTCACGGGATGCTGTGAATGAGTCCTGATCCACATCGATGCAGTATTTGACCTGGGTGGTGTTCACGATCCACCACGGGTTATTGGCATCCTTAAACCGCTCTCCCCCAGAAGAGACCCAGTCCCCTTGAGTCAATTTATTGGCAAGAGAATTTCCCAGAGTCCCTTTTCCACAACCAGCAAAAAATAGAAGCGAAAATAAAAAAAGGATGAGGTGGTTAATCAAAGACCAAAACGAGGAGTAGTAGCGTGTCATGTAAGTTTCCGCGTTAAAGGGAGTCCCGCAGGTTACACCACCCTGCGGGACGGTAAATGCGCACCGCTGACTGTTACTGTTTCTCGTAGACGCAGCTAATGTTCATTCCAAGAACGCTAAGCTCATTCACTAACCGGGAACCATCGAGTTTCATAACTCCCTTTCCCGAAAGAGGGATATGACCCGAAGTGCCAAGTAACTTTGCCATTCCTGTAAAATGAGTCACCAATTGCGAGCCCTCCGCATTCCAATCACTCGTAAGACTGCCACCGTAAGAAAAGGTTTTATCGGGAGAGAGCAAAAAGGTTTGGCTATGATTTTCCATGGCTCCAATCACATGACTCTGCGTTCCCATTTGTACGGCATTACATCCGTCCTGTTTAATCTCGACCGCACCCTCGGCACTTGCTCCATCCACCGAGCACTTTCCCTTCCACGAGCCCGAAAAATTTGCGCAAACGTTGGAGCGCGCGGCGGGGAGAGAGCGTTGCGCCATACGAGCGGGAATCTGACTCTGTAGAAGGTCAAAAGCGGGAAAGGCGAAGCCTGTGTTTGAGAACGCAACGAGGCCTAAGAGAACTGAAGTAACTTGTTTCATTTTTTTCCTTTGGTTTTGAAGTTGCTCCCAGCGGTTCGTTGTGAACCGCTTACGAAACGACTCCCTATAAGAAAAGTTTACGTTCCTCATTGCATCCTAGGTATTATCTTCTGGTGCAATATCGCATAGGTAGTTGTACTCCAAGTACAACAGGGAGCCGGGGGACGTATGGATCTACATGGGGAAATGGATTACAAAGGCGCGTTAAAAAACCGAATAAAAGAACGCAATGCCCTGGGAAAACCAATCACTCTTAAGCAACTCGCCGAACGAATTCCCGTTCAGTACACGTACCTCTCTCGAGTTCTTAAGGGCGACGAGAAACACCTCAGTGACGATCATCTTTTTACCCTGTGCGGGCTTCTTGAGTTCTCGCCAGAGGAAATCGACTACCTGATTCTTTTGCGGGCAGAGATAACTACCACCCAAACCGCGCGAAAAAAATACTTACAGGCAAGATTGGCTCACCTGCGGGAGGAAAAAAAACTAAAAGCCTCAATGAAAACCTTCGATGGTCAGGCATTTTACAAGGACGCAGAATCGCTTTTTGAACCACTTTGCGTAGTGGTTCATATTTCTCTGGGGATTGAGGAGTACCGAAAAAATCCGCACCGGCTCTGTGCCTCTCTTGGTATTACACGAGGCCATTTAATGGAAATCCTACGAAAACTTCGAGACGTCGATTCCATCGAAATGGAAAAAGATGGGGCAGTGGTAAAAGTAAACCGAGCGCACTTTCATTACAGCCCTCAGCACCCTTTAATGCGCGCTCATCAGAACTTCTTACGAACATTGAGCCTAAGCCACTTATCAAGGACTGACGAAGAAGATAGAGACAGTTTTATGGTCACTTTCTCCGCCAGCCCCAGTACGTTTCATTCTATAAAGGAATCCTTCCGGAAGTTTCTCCAGGGGATAGAAAAAAACGTGGTCGCTTCAAAAAATACAAACACCTATCAGATGAATTTTGATCTGTTTAAGTGGTTATAGAGGCCGGTAATTTAGCTCACCCAAAAAGTCTTTTTTACCTACGTCCATGCCGTTGTTGCGAAGAATGGAGTAGGCCGTTGTCATATGAAAATAGAAATTAGGAATGGCCTGCTGCATAGCGAACTCATTGCCAGGCAAAAATTTTCCTTCGCGTCTGGGGTTGAGGACTTGGCGAGTTTCCCAACCTTTGAAGTCTTCCGCCTTGACCGTGTTGAGAAACTGCACCGTCTGTTGGATCCGGTGTTGAAGCTCAGCGATAGTCGTCTCTTTGTCTTCGTGCTTGGGCGCCTCTTTGCTGGTCAACTTGGCCACGTAGGCCTTTGCCATGTCACACGACACTTGCACCTGTCGGGTGAAGTTAAATTGATCCGGAGCAAGCCGAGACGTCAAAAGGTTAGAAGACTCAAACTTTTTTGAATCTGCAAAGGCTTGGACCTTGTCCAAGATAGCAGAAAGGTTAGTGAGCATTTTTGAAAACTGGGGAACGAAGTCATAAACCATGGGGAATCCTCCTTAAGGAATCATGCGAGAGACAAGCATTTACCACAGGCTCAGCGGCCTCTCAAACTTCGTTGTAAAAGCTGATTGTACAAAATGTCGCGCCGCGATATGAGGAACGGCAAAGTTAGATCTTTCGCTTAGTGGGGGGGACGGGAATGGTCATTAGGGGTTGGCTTTTTGCGCTTGTGTTTCTTGCTTCACTTGAGGTCTTCGCCTCAAAAAAAGTTTCTCCTTCCGAACCTTCCACCGAATTAAATACTCCCTGGATTCTTAGACAGATCTCCGACCAAAACTTAAAAAGCATGGAGGCCCTACTCAGTAAGTTTCAGCCCAAGAGCCTTGAGCGCCATCTGCTGGCCTACTCCAGTGAATCCAAGCAGTTCGCCTCATTTATCTCACCGCGAGTGATCGTCTACAGTTACGACGCCGATTTCATCATGGCCTATAACGGCGAGCCAGATTCGGAAGGATTCTACGAGCTGGAAATCCTCCGTTTCGACCATGCTAAGTCCGCTTTTCAGCCAGAACTAATCACCTTCGATCCCAAAGGGATAAACGCGCCCCATTACGATCCCCAACCGACTAACTGTATTAAGTGTCATCAAAATGACCCGCGTCCCAATTGGGATCCCTACTTTCATTGGGTAGGCTTTTATGGAAGCGAAGACGACAACACCAATTCCGGAGACGCTGGAGGCAGAGTCAAAAAAAGTTTCGAATTGGATCAGTTTGCGAAGTTCCTGGAAAAAAAGGAGGGAGAGAAAAAAAAGGAGACGGGCCGCTACCGCTTTCTCCCTATCCATCCAAATGAACGGCCCAATTTGGATTTCAACGACCGGGTTACGTGCGTAAGCCTCAAGCGCATGCTACGTATTTTCTCCGACAACGAACTCTCTGGAGAAATCATGCCGGCGATCGAATTTGGCAGCTTGAAGCTCGATGACCTGCCCCCTGCACTCTACAAAAAGGCGACGGTAAGCTTTGCTGACATTAAGAAGGATACCGAAAAAGTAATTCGGACTGCGATTCAAAGGCGAATTGACAGGCACATTCTATTAACTGATGGACAACCGGTGGGACGAGTCAGAGAACTTCAAAAAGAGATCCTGACCAAAAAAATTGATTTTGAGATTACTCCGGCGGCTGAATGGCGCTTTATCTTTGAACAGCTCCTAAAACAACCCGCTCGCCCGCACTCCACTTCACGGCATAGCGATTACAGCTTAAATCTTGGAGCGCAGGTGGATTTGGGTATTCTTTTAAAGGGGGTCTCCACAGATCCCAAGACTAAAAAGATGATTCGGCTCACCGCTCCTCAATCGCGCCCCGCAACTCCGTATGGCTACGTATGCCCTCGGTCTAATTCTTACTTCGATTTGCCGATTGATCGAAAAATGGAGCGCTACTTCCCTACGGAAAAAGAGAACGACGGCTACTTCTATTCTAGCGGAGGTTTACCGTTAATATCCGTGATTAAATCGATAGCCGACTGAAGTTCTATTTCATCAATTTCTTCGGGATCGTTAACCACATTAATATAGCGACGCTTATTAGCGTCATCCCAGTGGGTGCAGTTTTTTTGAAAGAGTCGTTTCCAACGAAGGGTGGTCTCATCTGTCATGGGAATATAGTAATCTTTATTCGGGGTGGAGGTTCGTTGTTTTGAGAGAAAAAAGAATGACTGCAACCCGCTCCATAAAGAGGGGTTACAGCCATTTTTTCAATACTACCGTTTAGGAATCCAACCCATCGTAAAAATAACCCAGGCAACGACGAATACTGCCGCCATCAGCGCAAAGGCGAACTTACGACTGATTGCTGCATTAGTTTGCCCCATGACTCACCGGCCACGAGCCAAAAAACCAACAATGATAATTGCGGCGGGAATTCCCATAGCCCATGCTAACACGGACCGCATCGTTCCGTTTCGATTGCCAATAATGGCAACCACTTTTCCATCATCCGCCGGTAAAAGGACGCCGGAATGGGGCTTTATCCGCCTGGGCCTTTTCACTGGGCTTTCGCCGACGTCGTGATTGCAATCGTCAGTTTTGATTCCGATTTGCGGCTCAGGCCTCCAGATTTTATTTGAACTTGTTCCGTTTTGATTCATCATGACGTCGCCTCCGTACAATTGGTTCAGCCTTGCTAATTAGTGCTTCTTTTCCACATTACCCATAGCGTGGTCCAACTTGTCCTTCACTTTGTCCTTAAGATCTCCGTAACCCTCTTGAATTTTGCCTTTCACGCGATCCACAATTCCTTCGGCTTCAAGGGTCTTATTGCCTGTCATATGGCCTACTTCTTCTTTTACGACCCCTTTAACTTGGTTCAACGCGCCTTTTACATTCTGCTTATTCATATAGTCTTCCTTTGCAATGAGGTCTCTTGTGCTTAAAAACGGCACTCAAAGATCCTCTATTTCTGGCTTATTTAATGGGCTTCTACTGCAGTGCTTATGCCAAAAACGGTAGGTTCAAAAGGGTCCTAAAAAGGGACTCCTGAAGACCTGAGGGAGGCTTTTTTACCCAGAAAAACTGGGTTTGCCCCTTCTCAATTAAGAGGATGCCAATAAAAAATCAGCAATCACGCCCTGCGATTTGCGGAGGCGGGATTCATTCTGCCCATTGATTAGACAAGACACTAATGGAGTCTTTGAATACGATAGATCTCACTGACCGATGCAAAACTCGAATGAAAACGTGACCCCGTTGCCTCCGACGAAACCAGTAATTAAAGCAACCTATCTAACCGCCCACCCTCACCCACTCAGTGCCCCCGTCGCGGTGATGACCGTGCTATTTGTAGCGGCCATCTCGGGCATTTATTGGCACTTTCCCGAGGTTGGGGTCTGGCTGGAAGCCACTCCCTTTCAGGTCTTTGAGAAGCGGGAATACTGGAGACTTGTGACCAGTTTTCTTATTCACAGAGATCCGGATCACTTAGCGGCTAATGCGTTTCCCTTAGCCATTCTTGCCTACCACCTCTTTGGCTATTTTGGTTTTTGGATCTTTCCGATCGGGAGCCTGTTGATGGGCGCCCTTGTAACGGCCAGTGCCCTTTATACCTACTCAGCTCATCTCAATTTGCTGGGGATTTCTGGGCTGGTTTACGCCATGGCCGGGTTTTGGCTCACGATGTTCCTCACGCTTGATCGCAGTCACCCTCTGGGTTCCCGATTGGTCCGCGCGGTGGGGTTTGCCTTAGTCATGCTCGTCCCTTCTCAGGTAAAGCAAGAGGTGAGCTACCGCGCCCATGCGCTGGGCTTTGTTTGGGGACTGACTTTTGGCTTTAGCTATTTTCTATACAACGCCAAACGCCTGCGCAGCTATGACGTTATAGTGTGGGAATAAGCTGCCCATTTCGATAGTAGCAACTTGATGCTGTGTGTCATTAATGCTAGACGGATCTAACAGTTAAGCTCCCCTCCAAGGTTGGAAGGGGAGTTGCCAGTTTTACGTAGGAGTAGATCAAATGAAAATTCTAGTTAAAGCGATGGCTTTCTGCCTCGTTGCCAATGTCTCTTTTGCTGAGGTTGGCCAAAAAAGCCCACTCAGCACTGGCATCAACAGCCTAAATTACAAAATCCTCAATCAGCTCCAATCGAAAGAAAAAGACAAAAATCTTTTTATGTCTTCGATGAGCATCCATGCCGCACTCAGCATGGCTTATACGGGTTCCACTGGAAGCACCAAAAAAGAGCTCGCCACTCTTTTAGGCCTCTCTGCAGAGGAAACGCTCGACGCGCTTGGAGACTCGTGGGCAGCATTGCGCACCGACCTTCAAAAAGCGGATGAAAAAGTCACGATCGAAATTGCCAACTCCATGTGGGGCAACAGCGATCAGCACGTAAAGTTTACGCGTGATTTTATCAGCTTAAACCAACGTGCGCATGATGCAGAAATCCGAAGCATGGACTTTCAGGACAAGAGTTTTTTACCCACCATCAATGGATGGGCAAGTGAGAAGACGCATGGGAAAATCAAAAGCGTTTTGTCTCCTCCTATCCGAAAAGATCAACTCTATTATTTGGTCAACGCCATTTACTTTAAGGGCGCCTGGACCACGGCCTTTGATGCGAAGAAAACTACCGACGGCAAATTCACGGTTGGGAAACGCCAACTTCCTGTTCGCTATATGAATCAGGGCGGAAACTACAACTACTTCCAGGACGAAAAAACTGGGTTGCAAGCTGTGCAGATTCCGTTTGGAAAAGCGAACCGCATGGTCATGTCCGTTTTCCTTCCTAAGGCTAGCAGCGATTTCTTAAATCACATTGATGCCAAAAACGTTTCGAATGTGGCGTGGACCCACAAAACGGGCACGATCGTAATTCCTCGTTTCAAGATCGAATACAGTAACGAAGAAATGGTCGAAGTCCTCAAATCAATGGGCGTAAAAATAGCCTTCTCCGATCTCGCTGAGTTCCCGAACATTGCCGAGGGTGAGCAGTCGAAGATCAACAAGATCATTCACAAGGCTGTCGTCGAAGTCGCTGAAGAGGGTGCCGAAGCTGCAGCGGTTACCGTCGTTGGTGGAGTCAGGTCCACTTCCGTGCGCGTCGACGTTCCCTTTCACTTCTCCGCCGACCATCCGTTCTATTTTGAAATTAATGACAACGAGAGTGGAGCGGTGCTCTTCTCTGGAATTTTAAAGGAGCCAACTAAGTAATTTAGCTTCCTATTAATGCCGTGCCGATCACTTCATCCACTGAACCCTGCGTTTTCTGGGGGGGGTGGTCGGCCGCAATTCCAAGGGTTAACGGCGGTCTATTTCCTAGCGGCAATTTCTTCTTTAAGGCGACGTTCGATAGCGCCGATACTTTCCACCAAATGAGGCAGACCTTCTTTGGCTTTCTCTGCCACCAGATTTACCAAAAAACTAAAGGCCATCGTTTTGAGCACTCTTACTTCGTCGGGATACCTATCCGCAACGCTGCTCATCAGCGAAGGACCTCTTGAAGTAGCATAATCGGGGCCAGAGATAGTGGCTCGACGAGGTCCCTGCCCCCCCATAAGCCAGCGAGTAAAAACAAGGCCGGTTAACATCGATCCTCCTGCCATGAGCAAGGGACGTTGTTGAACCTGGTGAGTTAAAGAAAAGCTTTTGACCGTGGATTTCACGTTATCAATCACTCCTTCCACGCCCTCTTTCACATCAGAAAGATCTTCTCGCACGAGCCCTTCGAGCTGCTCGAGTTTTTGACCAAGTTCCGCTTTGGTATGGGCAATCTCCGATTTAATTTGGTCAGACTTCTTATTCATTCTCAAAACTCAATTCTTTCGATTTCTGTCGGGCAACCCAAAGGCTCACCCCTCCAACCACCAAGAAGAAAATCACGGTGATTCCATAACAAGCCCAAAGGGGAAGTTGGGTACTCTCGTGCAACACAAACACCAACGTTAAGGAGAAAAGTAACCCTGCCGAAAGCAGCGACACAGTTCCAACAACCACCCAAAGGGCAAGCGGCTTGAAAGATCCCCAGCCTTCGAAGAGCTGGACTTTAACCAGCTCAACTTGCTGCTCAACAAGCTTCTGCACATCATGCAAAACCTCACCGGCCAGCACGGCCAACTTCGGTTTTTCTGTCGTCAGTTCCTCTTCCGGTTCCATCTAGTCTTTTTCCCGTCTTTAGCGTCGCGTTATGATCAATCCCACCAAACAGCCAATTCCAAATGTGACGGCCATGGCTTCCAGGGGATGCTTTCGCACCAGCTTGGTAGCCTCTTTAAGGGCATCTCCATAAAGCTCTTCTGCCGTTTTTAAAGAATCACTAGCAATCTTACGTCCTTTATCAAGAAGCTCCGAAGTACCGTCATTGTCTGCAGCTTCAGATTTAGGGCCACGGTGATTTTCTGACTCGTTTTTATCGCGCATAAAAGTTCCTTTCCGTTTTTTGTAATGCAAAGATTACGCCGAGTACGAAGTCTTGGCGAGAAATTGCTTTTTCTGTTAGTTAGCGAGGGAGAGGGAGGAACCATGATTGAACGACTTGTGAATTACCCAGGCTACCTAATCCGCTTTCCATCTCGGACGGACTCCAAGAAAGCTATTTTGCTTTTGCACGGCTTTCCGGCCAATAAAAACGTTAAGAATCTGGACCTGGCTTACTGGCTCCATGCCAGTTTGGATGCGACCCTTTATTTGCTGCACTACCGAGGACTTGGCGAGAGCCCGGGAAACTTCAAATTTACCGACGCGCTGAACGAGGCGGTTGAAGTCGTAGACTTCATTCGTAACGATCAGGGCCAGACACTTTCCGGCGTAGTGGGACACAGCTGGGGTGGACTCACCGCAATGCATGTGGCCAAAGAGCGCGGACAGTTTTTTGAAAAGCTGGTGTTAGTGTCGCCGCTAAGCGCGATAGAGGAAAATGATCCGCTGGCAAATTGGATTATTCGTGACGTACGAACCGAATGCCCAGGAGTCTACGGAAACCTAAGCGAAGCCGACATCAAACAAGACCTAGCGACCATTTCTGAGAAATACCAACCGCGGGAGTTGGTAAAAATGATTCCCGCAACAGTCGAAGTCACACTGATTCAATCCAGTCAGGATGAAACTACGCCGGCTGTAAAAGCAAAAGCCTTGTTGGAATTTTTCAGGCGTGCTCCCACCTATCTTGAATTGGATCTCGATCATTCCTTTAGTCAGAACAGAGAGTTGCTCTCCCGGAAAATAATGGCGTGTTTTAAGTAAAGTCTTCTCATCCGAAGAATAAAGGACCCAAAAAACACCCTCATAGAGTATCGTCTGGCGCAGCTTTCCTATTTCGCCTCTTAATCTTGTCGAAACCCCCTTTTGTGAGGTGACACCGCATGAAGATCTTAACCGCCCTTGTTGTTGTTCTTTGGACCGCAGTGCTTTGCGCAGTCCACCCCGATTGTAAAACGCTACCTCTGCTCGCCTCTCATGCCGCTCCAGAAAGCAGCACCAAACTTCTGAGTCGGCACCGGACGGGAAAGAAAAACGGGCACGCGCAAAGTGAAAAGATTCGCTTTGACGGGATGGCTGGAAAGGATGTCTATAACCCGACCGCCCCTTTTTCAACTAGCCTTGGAGGACAACAAATCACCGTAATTGCTGGACGAGTAGAGTCTAGAGACAGCGAAAAATCAGAGGTTTTCTTTTTTGAAAAAAAGGAGGGGAAATGGTCGTCCATTTCCAAAACTGGTTTTAAAATGCAGGACCCCTTTGTTACCCGATTTGGTAATGAACTTGCCTTTGGAGGCGTGGAAACCTTTGAAAAACCAGGCGGAGGACTTGGCTACCGAACCGTTTTCTATAGGGGCACGGATATCGAAAACCTCAAACCATTCGCGGTTGGCCCCAACGGGATGAAAGACGTTCGGTTATTAAGTTTGCCAGACAGCAGAGTCTTGATCGTAACCCGTCCGCAGGGTGCTATCGGGGGCAAAGGAAAGATCGGTTACCGCATTGTCGCCAATCTTGGAGAGGTAAATGAAAAGACAATTTCCGAGGCGCTTATACTGGAGGGCCTTTTTCCCGAAGAGGAATGGGGCGGCGCCAACGAACTCCACCTGCTAAAAAATGGGAACGTCGGCGTTCTGGGACACGTAGCGCGTTTTGATGCGGAAGGAAATCGTCACTATTATCCGATGGTGTTTACTCTTGATCCGACTACGGGAAAACATAGTCCCATAAAAATTATCTTGGAACGGGCCGAATTGCCGGCAGGAGAATCAAAACGAAAGGACCTGATTGACGTTCTTTTTAGCGGTGGTCTGTTGCGCGGCCAAGATGGTAAGGCTGAGCTTTGGGTCGGCGCCGGGGATGCCGAGATCTACCGGGTCGTTATTGAAGATCCGTTTGCCGAATATGAAAAGATCTAAAGTAACGCCAAAATAAGCAAATTTTTACGGATTAAAATCGTCGTCGTCTTCATTGGACCTGCGCCCCCGCGAAAACTTATTGCTCTTTACCTTCTTCTTAATTTCCACTTCAACTGGCGCTGAAGGCCCGTCCCACTTTTGAATCTCGCGAATGCCAGGAGAGTCGATCACCATGCCTCCTTGGCTTAAGGAGTACAGCCGGCGGCCGGTAGTCGTATGTCTCCCTTTTTGATCGCTCTCTCTGACACTTTCCACACGTTGGGTTTCTGTACCAATGAGGTGGTTCACCAAGGTGGACTTTCCGGCACCGGAGGCACCGAGCAGCACGATGGTTTTGTTTCCAGAAAAATAGGGGGTGAGCACCTCTAAACCGCGGCGCTCCTTAACGCTGAGCGTGTGCACGGACACTTGCGGGGCGATTTTAACCAGGGAATGAATGGCCTCTTTGGGATCGGTATCGGCATCGACCTTGGTCACTACAATCACTGGCATTACCTGACACTCGCCCAAAATTTCTAGGTATCTGCTAACGGCCGCCAAGTTAAGTTCCTGCGTAAGCGCCAACACGAGAAAAGCGGTGTCGACATTAGTACAAAGGATTTGCTCATATCCTTTTCCGCCCGGGGCGGCCCGGGAAAGTTTGTTCTTTCGCACAAGAACCCGGTTGATGGTCATTCTTTTTTCACCGCCGCCGAAATCTCTTAGGCTTCCCAATACCCAATCGCCAATAGAAGGAACGGCCTCACGAGTCTTAACTCCGGTAGCTGACTTTTCGGTGTGTTCCGCCCAGATCTCCCCTCCCTTGCAGATGGCACGGGAAAGACCCCGGAGAGGCTCTACTATACGGGCGACGGCCGAGTCTTTGCGTTCATGGTCAGTCAGCTGTTTTTCAAAAAAATCGTCCCACCCCAGCTGCCGTAAGTCGCTCATCCCACGGTCTATATCTAACCTCGGCCGAGATCGCAAAGATCAAACAACAGGCGAACTCGCGACTTCCCATGCCCATTGCTTCGTCACCGGGGCAATGGGATATTCCAGTGCTTTGGGACTAAACGTGTGCCAATAGAGCACCTTTAGGCCACGAAAATCTCCTCGGGAAAGAGAGTCGGTAAGAAAGCGCCCCACCTTCGCGGTATAGGTTGTGTCTAATCGGATCCCCTCTTCCTCAGCAAAGAGATGAATGAGTTGTTTGGTTTCCCGGTCGGAAACCCCGTACTCTTCGTGCCCGGCAGACGTCACAAGCTCTACCTCTTTGGGGCTAACGCGGTCGGTCATTCCTAATTTCTGAAAAAGGGCATTGGCTAGCCTTGCAATCGCGTAGCGATTGCAGATTAATCCGTCCACACAACGAATCCCAATCAACCTGGTTTTAAGCCCTGCTAAACGCAGCCCAACAGTTAATCCGGCCATTGTCCCACAAGTCCCAGCCCCAACTACAATGACATCAGGACAGCAAACCTCTGCCCGAGTAATCTGCTCTTTAAGTTCAAGAAGCGCATTCACGTGCCCCAAGGCCCCTGTGGGGCTGGAGCCACCAGGAGCCACCCACTCGGCCCGTTCGCTGGGTAAGGAAAACAATTGCTTTGCAAAAACCGCCAGTGCCGCAGGAACCGTTCCCACCCGACCGGAAAAAACTCTTATGGAGGCACCTTGCGCTCTAGAAAAGTTAAAATGTGACTCAATCTGCGGCGTCCTTACCGGCGAGAAATGCATCACTTCCACCCCAAGCCCCAACTTTCTGGCCTGCGCGGCAAGCGCTGCAACAAAATTAGAACCTACTGGGGCCAGGGTAATCAGCTTATTTCGATTTCTGGCCAGAGCTCGGCCCAAAATGAACTCCAAATTTCTCACTTTATTTCCGCCGTAAACCGAATCGGTGGCGTCCTCTCTCTTTACATAGAGATCTGAATGCCCAAATTGAACACCTAGTCCTGCCATTTTATGAACTGGTGTGGGCTTTACTATCAGTGGGGTCCAAGCAAACTGCGATTGAAGTTGCGGACTGGTACGAAACAATGCTGGAGATAACATAAAAAAATCCCTTTCAAACGAAGAGGGAGCTTCCCTGTCCCTTAAATTAGTGGATTTATCGACCATAAATAAGTGAAACGATTTCGCTGTTACCGATGAG
>JAYVQZ010000511.1:0-3560 GCA_043776735.1 Deltaproteobacteria bacterium
TTTCGGCATCGTTAAAGAGTGCCAGGCAATTGCTTCAAAAGAGTTACCGTTTCCTGGCAGGCATCACCAGAATTGGGAGGGGGTAACCGTCATCATTCAACCCAGAGTGCCTGTCAGAATCCGGATCCCGAGACATCGATTGATTGGAAAACGGCGCGGACGTCCGGTTGAAATGTCTCGATTTTACAGGATTCAAATTTAACGTGCTTTAAGTGCCTAAGGAAAAAACCAAACGCCGGAAGAATGCCCCAAAAATTGGGGTCCGGGTACATGCCCTCGCCCTTGGCATCATACCTGGGAAACTCAACTGGCTCTGCTGGCCTTGTTTTTTGTCCACCAGGGTTCATAACAGTTACGTTTTTAAAAATAAGGTTTGTCGGGTAGTAGGTGTGCCAACCCTTTGTTCCATTTGTGTCGGTAATTTTCGTTCCAGAGATTGCCGAGCCCCGTACCGAGGTGAAATCCCTACCGTCGATTCCCTCAAATCGAATCTTATCGATACTTCCCACCTGGCTATTTCCACGTGCTGCTAAGATCACATACGCAAGCGATCCGGTCTTGGAGACTTGAATATTTTTGTACGTTACCTCAGAAATAGCAGCCCCATCGACGGACTCGACTGCCATTGCCGCTTGCCTCACTCCGGTGACGGTAATGGTATCGAAAAGAATGTGCTGGAAAGAGCCCTGGCTGGCCGTTCCCAACTTCAGTCCGTTTCCGACTTGCGATCCAAGCACATGGCAATTTCGAACGGTGAGGTTACGGACGCCACTTCGTAATGCGCCTACTGGCAATCCACTCTTTACGCAGATCGAGTCGTCTTCTGATGAAACGACGCTGTTTTCAATGAGTACATCCCTACTGTCGATAATATCAATTCCATCGCGCGTTCGGCCTTTAGGTTTCTTTGAATTAAAATTCGCGTCAAAATTGTTCACCCTGATGTCATCAAGATGCACGTAGTCACTTTCAAAAAGTACGATCCCCCACATCGCTGTATTATTTACGGTGAGATGCCGGATTACGACATGGGAAGAAAGAGCAACGAAAATACCCATGGGGCGCGAGGACTCGTCGTGATGTGCCTTGTCTAGCCAATGGGGATTTTCCCCGTCCCCTTCAATGGTTCCACCGCCCTCGATGATCACATTACTAGCACCGTTAATATTGACCAGCGCCCGCTGGCAGTTTTTCCTGCCCGTACCATTGGCGGGGTCCGAGGTCACTTGAGGAAATTCACTTTCCTCCACACTCCCCTTTAAGGTGCCGGTGGGAGAAATATTGAGCGTAATGTCGTCGCTAAGGGTAATCATCCCGGAGAGGAACGTACCATCATGAAGGGATACGGTGCCGCCACCCTGGGAGGCACAACTATCTATAGCGGATTGAATTGCCAGGGTATCGTTTGCCGTACCGTCTCCAACGGCCCCATAGTCAAACACGTCACATTGTGGTGGCGTTGGTTGGCAGACGGTTCGGGAGACTTCAGTGAAGCGTCTTGGGCAGTGGTTTCGAAAAAATCGGCTGCTTCCGTTAGTAGCCTGGCAGCAAACGCTGGCCGACGCTAATGAGGAAATTAAAAAAAGTAGGGTAGATAAAATTATAGACAACTCTACAATTATTCCAGGTTAATTGGGCAGGATCTAGAAGGCAATTATGGAGCTTTTGGTCAACTTAAGTACACGAATTTACTATCAAATACAATTGATTACTCGTCTGATGATAGCTTCGCTTTTGGGTCTCGCCCCTGAAATCGACCAGTTAATTTCCCAACGTAAATCGACTGCGTCCGAACGCCTCAAGGGTATTGTGGCAATTGAGATTTCTAGCCACATCCTGGATCACCGTTCCTAAGGATTCGCCACCTAGACGAACGCGTTTGAATCCCTGCATAACCTCGGCAAAGGCCGAGTTTTTTAGATCGGGATTTTTTCGATTTCCCAACTCGCCAATGAGTTCATCTACACTCTCGCCAAGATCTTGATTAGATTTGTAAATGTCTCGTAAGTGATCCCAACTGTGAAATAATATTCTTAGCCCTTGCGTTCTTCCCTCTAAAGGGTGGTTGGGATCTTTGATCCATTCTACTAAGGCCTCAATGGCTTTTTCGTCTTTGATTCCTCTTTCTAACGATTCGTTGAGAAGATCATCCCAGACCATCGCCTTCACCCGAGCACTTAATTGTTCCGTCGCTTTTCCGGAAAGAACGTTAAGAGAGCTGCGAATTTGATCTGCCGTCATCAGCTCGCGAGGCGTAGTAATGATCTCCATTGGGGGAGTGACCACTGCAGGCACTGCCGCTGGCTCTGGAGCCGGCTCGGCTGTTGCTTCTGCGGGGATGGCGCCACCGTCGCGGTATCGGCCTCCCAGGCGCTCGTAAACGTTTCTTAAAATTCTTACCGTGGGTGCGGTGAATGGAGATTCGCCGGAAAGGGAATGGTTGAGCGCTCCCCGCAAAGTACTCAGCGCGCTTTCTCGGTCTCGTTGACGCATTAAACCCAGGTGCACGACAGTCAGCGCTCTTGACGACGCCTCGATCAGTGGCGGATCTCCGCTGATATTAAACATGCGATTTAGACGGGGAATTAACTCTCTCTCGACTCTATGAAGCGCCTCAAGGCCCTCGTCCCCCACATGGGCTCCTAGATTCAACAGGCGCTCACTCAACTGGGTAGGCGCCACACCTGCACGGCGGGTGTCTCGGTATTCCCGAGTCCACCGACGAAACAAAGTTTGCAATTCTTTTTCTCGGCCAGAAAGGTCTGGTGCCACACCAGAGGCAGCGGAGGTATAGGACTGCAACCGATTCGCTCTTAGGGTGTCTGCCAAAGTCAGAATCAATCCCAAATCATTGGGGTGTGCGTCCTTCAATACCGCAAACGCTGCTTTGCGTGTCGTCGCATCGGCTGGACTGCGCGGCCAAAAAGTGGCCAAGGCCTCTAGCAGACGGCGTGCCTCGGGATCATGTGTCTGATCTAGAAATACAGTCGCTCTCCAATCAACCGGCAAAAAGAGAGGGGGAGGAGCATTATGACTTCGTCCTTCGATTGCTTCCGGCTTAGGCACGGCGGTGGCATCGGGATCGAGCGGACGATAAGGACCAGAAGGAACCGTTTTTGGTGGCACCACCCAGCCATGGGAAAGGCGAACGTGATTTAAGGCATCGACAACCTCCGGATTGATCTGGACCTCCGGGGCCACATTATTTAATAGAGATTCTGCCGCAGTCCGCTCACGTTCTAAATTGGTGGGACTGGTCAATCCTTGATGGCGCAAAACGGTGCCCGAAAGCCCGTAGAAAGCAGCCGCCACAACTCGCGGCGATTCCCCTTGGCGAAAATAGCTGGGAAGTCGAGTCTCTCGAAAAATGCGCCGAGCTGCACTCGCCGAGCTCAATCCCGTTTTATCTCCGGTTATTGAAAGAGAAACGTCTCCCATTTCTGCTAGGATTAGATATAGATGGTCGCTAAAACTCTGAATCTTCTTTCGGTCGCCGTCGGAGAGATCGGTTCGTTTCAAAGCCTCTTCTGCCTGTGAAAGTCGGGCCAGCAACTCGAGAA
>JAYVQZ010000512.1:0-3545 GCA_043776735.1 Deltaproteobacteria bacterium
AGAGCTCTTCTTCGAGGCGGTCTATGAAGAACCGAACCTAAAACTCTACCCCCTGACGACCGATGAGCACGGCGCCTTCAAAGCCTTGTCCCCCAAAAAGGACCTCTCTAACCTCACGCTGGAAATAGAGTTCCCGCGGGCTGGAAAACGGACGAAGACGGCTTTCACTCAGACCGCGGACTCGCTAGACGCTACAGTAGCTACCAAAGGGGCTCACCGCTTTTTGGCCATTATCAACGCCTCCCATAAGGGAGAGACGAAAAAGAGTCAGGTTCAGGTGGAGACAAAGTGAAACGAAGCTTCGCTATTCAGTGTTTCTTACTTTCGACGGCCTGCTGGGCGGCCCCCAGTACGACCGCCCCCTCCGGGTTAACTATTGAAGAAGCGAAACGGCGTGCGGCCACGCAAAACTACGAGATTCTGGCCGCCCGTCATTTTGTCACTGAGCGTGAAGCGGCCGAATCAAGAGCACGATCCGCTTACTGGCCCCGTCTAGGCGTGGCAGGAGGAGTGGATCACGGTACTAACGGTATTGGGGCCACGGCCGGCTTTGGCTATGGGTATGGATCGGTCAATTTGTTTAGAGGTTTTTCGGATCTCTATGAGACGGAGATAGCTGCTCTTGAAACTGAAAAAGCAAAGACCCGATTGAAAAAGCTCGAGTTTCGTATTGGCTTGGAAGTGGAACGGCCGTTTTACCAATTTCTCTTCCTTCAGCGGACGCTCGCCCTGCGAAAAGAAGCACTAGACCTTAACGAAACCCATAAGGCGCTTGCCCACAAGAGAAAGTCTGTCTCGCTCGTGTCTGAAACGGACGTCATGGAGTATGAACTTCGCGATGCCTTGCTTCGCTCCGATATTGCGAGCCTGGAACAGGATCGGATCGCAGCCCGGCTTGATCTTCAGCGAGTCATGGGCTCTGAGTCACCCCTGACAGAAGATCCGGTTGGAACTCTGGCTCACTGGCATTTGCGGCCCTCGCTTACCGACTTAACTAAAAAGGCCGAACAGGAGGGAGAGGCTCCCCTATTAGCCAAGATGGAAGTGGGCATTGCCGAGATCCAATCTAAACGTTGGATGTCTAAGTGGTGGCCCGAGATCGATGCGGATGCCCAGGTCGGACAGCTTGCGCTCGATAACAGACCGGCGACGGGCGGCACGTCGTTTCGTGGGTTACTCCTTGCGAAATGGGAGCTTTTCTCTGGTTTTGAAAGCTCGAATCAACGACGCGAGGAAGAGGCTAGACGACTTCGGGCAGAGGCTGAGGCCAAAGGAGTACTTCTAAGTGCGCGTACGTCAGTTGCAGCTTCCTACCGTAAGCTGCGTTCTATCGAGGCCCGCGTACATTTGGAAGAAAACAATCGAGTTCGTGCAAAGCGCTATTACGAATCGGTACTACGTGAGTACCGCAGTGGGGTCCGGAACTCGGCCGACGTAAGACAGGCAGCTGAAAGTCTGTATGAGGCGAGCCTGCGTCGAGAAAAATTCAAGTTCGATTTTCTCTTCGAACGTATCGAATTGGAAAAGACTTTGGGTGGCCCTATTCAGGTAGATGAGCAACCTGAGGGAGGAACCCATCCAGAGATCGATATCGAGGGGTCGCAAGAGTGACGGGTCATTTAGAGACAGAGCAGGGCAAAGTCACTCTGCAATGCTCGCCAGTTAAGGACCACTTCCAATGCACGTCCTCGACTCCCGCAATTGGTGCTCCCGTTCTTCTGCGTCTCCAATCCCAGCGAGATGGGGAAGCCCCGGGAATTGCAACTTACCGACTACCGCTTAAATTCCGCGATTAGCCGTCTATTAGGGGGACGCATTTACCTGCAGGGCGAACTGAGCGGTTCGAACTACGCCCTCAAAGTTATATTGCATGAAAAGGCCATAATAGCCGGCCTGCTTAAAATAGATTTTCGTAATCTCATCGACACCGGGTCCTGCGCTCCAGAAGTTTTCACCAGGATGGGCATGTACGAAGTCGGCCTTGTCGGCGGAAATCCCGGCGATATGCATCTTTCCGCCTAAGTAGAGGTCCAAGTCGCTAAACGGAACCTGCACTCCATTTTTCTCTATCGTGAAATAGATTTGCCCCACCTTTTTCTGAACCAAATTTCCGCCCCCGAGATAGTTCAAGGTGACCTTAAATTCACCATCGACAAAGACAAGTTGCTCCTGAGGCTTTACGGGAGCTGAAGGAACAACTTGTTTCGGGTCCAGGACGAAGGGGTCATCAAAGGTGACGGTTTTCGTGGTGATTTCGTCTTCGGGTAGAAACTGCAGGTAGAATCGATAATCCCCCGCAATATTCAGGTTCACAGCTACTTCCCACAGCCCGGGAGAAACTTCTTCGGGATGTTCGTGATGATATTCCTGGAAGCCGGAATCGATCATCATCATGTGAATTAGTTTTTCGTGGGACACCTGCAGTTCCGCCGCTTTGAGCGGAGCAGGATCCGTACCCCGATACAAAGAGAACTGAATGGTCGTCGTTTTCCCCAGAAATGGTCCACCATGGGGATACGATTGCGCAACTCGGTACTTCGCTGCCTGTAGTTCCGCCCCCAATCCCACAAGGCAAACCAGGAAGGAAATTTGGTAAATGAGTTTCATATGGTTTCTCCCATAGGGGTTATTGTTCAGAACCCTTCTTTATCGCAATCACCAGGCCTTTTTGCTTCCACACCCGGGCATCGTGGTGCCCATATAAGGATTAGTCAGCTCTTCGCCCTTCGGTTGGACCCAAAAACCTTGCTTCTTAGCTACCATGGGGCAGAAGAACAATTGCCATTTCGACTGCAGTGCCTTGTCGGAACGAATGATCGCGATTGCTCCCTGGTTCAAGGCAATGAATGCGATTCTTGCTTCATCCAAATCCTCAGAGGCGGTTAATTTCTCGGCCGCCACTTTCATCTTTGTAACTTCCGTGGCGAGCGGGTCACTGGGATTGTCCAAAAGCCACTTCGAAGCGAAGTCCGTAACGGTTACCGCGGCGTTTTGAGCCCGCACGAGTTCATCTTCGACCAACGCGGCGGTGATGGCGGGTCCGGAATTTAGGACCTGATCGATCGTGACCGAGGTAGACGCCTGGAGCCCTCCGAAAGTCGTTGAAAAGGCAATGAGAGCGCTACCGATCCAGATATTCATTTTCATACAAATCCCCCTGTGCAATGCAATGCACTATTGACGTGTGGTTGTCTTCTCAGAATAGACGGGCCTCCGAGGACGAGATACTTAAAGCTTCATTGGGGCCTCCTTTGTGCTAACGGTTGTGATGACAATTTCGTGGATAACTCGCAGTGAGGGATTGCACCTCACGTGAAATACAGACACTGTGAGATGAGGGGCGACCGACCATAATAAAGAGAATGAGAGGACATCCTATGAGAATGAGACTGGCGTTATTTGCCGCAATACTTTCGAGCCTTGCTTTTGGGCACGATTCCAATGCCTACCTCCAATACACCATGAAAGTGATTGCTAAAGACCTCGGGGAGGTCACTGCGGTTACTAAAGTGCGGAATGCCGTCGATGTTACCGATGGCATGATT
>JAYVQZ010000513.1:0-13985 GCA_043776735.1 Deltaproteobacteria bacterium
TGCCGAAACCGTCCACCAACACGTAGCCGTCTCGCATTTGAGACTGCATTCTGAAGATCAGGGTTGAGTTTGCAGAGTTGTCGTAATCTCCGGCGTCTACGAAATAGAGAGAAGCCCCAAGGTAGGACACCGCCCCTAAAGAACTGATAAAAAAGGTCTCCTCATGAAACTGTTTTTCTGCGTCTTTGATTTTTAACATGGCCACCCGGGCTTTGGTTCGTCGCGCAGAGAAAACGTCCCCCCAAGTGACATCGCCGTCTTTGAAAGTGTAATTCTTTCTTCCTGAACCATTCCCATTCTCGTTTTCGGGAAACTCGATCCAGGTCGTCTTGGCGAGCTCTTCTCTCATCTTGGCGATAAGCGGTTCTTTTTTAAGGTCATTTATTTCGTCGGCTCTCCAATAATCCAGATCGTCACAACGTCCTGCTGTAGTTGAGACCAACGGACGGGTTGCCTCTTTCTCCTCACGCCATCCGGCAAATTTATTTCCAGTGGAATCGGTCTTGGGCATGACTACTTGCGGAGGGATGATGGCCGAACCCATAAGGCTGGTAACCTTGATTGCCGGGGAATTAATCGCCTCAAAAGAGAGAACCCGTTTCCCCTGGTAACAAGCGCTCCAAATGGCCCGTTGAGGAAAAGGATCAGGCGCCGTAGCGATGTCTCTCGACCGAGGATATGCCACCCAGCCGGTTATCGGTTTGTTGAACATCACCCGCAGATGGATTTTATAGTTCTTCGTACCCACATGCGTGCGCGCGTTGGCGTCGCGTTCGCGCAACTCTTCAAGAACCCCAATAGAGATCAGGGGCTGTGCCGCCAGGGCCACTTGAGAAAGGATGAGAACAAGGACGACTTTCACCAACCTAGTTTAACACGCAAAACCATCGCAAAGGTATGGCGTCACTCTGCGATTTAGAGAGCGTCGTATTTTGTGACGCGGCCCTTTGCTTTTTCTACAGGGTACTTTTTTCGGTTCTGTTCCATCTTCTCCCAGAACGCTTTTTCTACATCGATTCCAAGTGTGTCTGAAATACGGAGGAGGTAATAGAGAATGTCTGCCAACTCATCGCGAACCTGCTTTGCGCTCTTTGGATTGGACATCACTGAATTTGATTCTCTTTCAGTGAGCCACTGAAAGATTTCACATAGCTCGGATGCTTCAACGCTAAGGGCCATTGCAAGGTTCTTAGGCGTGTGAAACTGGTCCCAGTCACGCTCTTTGGAAAAAGCTCTCTGTGCCTCAAAAACCTTGGTTAAGGAGAGGAACTTCTCTTGCAACCGTTTGGCGTTAGGCTTGGACATCGGCCTTAGGCACCAGTAGGTCAAGCAGCTTCAAATAAATGTTCGCCATGTCCAGCGAATCGCTTAGCGCCGTGTGCTTCACGTTGTCACGAATTCCAAAATGTTTGACCAGTTTTGTCGATGAATTGCAGTTTTCTGGTAGTTTGCCAGCATCGCAAAGGCCGCGAGCCACGCAGGTCACGTCTAACGTATGATGATGGAATGTCTGATCGTAGAGCGTCCAGCCCATATATCTCTTGAGCATGGGAATATCCAAAGCACTTAAAGATTTTCCTAAAAGGATCGGCCGTTCGTTCTTAAAAATCTCGGTAATCTGGGGAAGCTTTAGGTACGAGGTGATAAACGTCTTCACGGCATCCTGTGGAATTCCTCTTTCGTGGGCCGCGCGGATCATGGCTCCATTGTGCTCTTTGTTCCAGTTGTCCAGCTTGGGTTCCAACTCTTCATAACTGGGACAATGCACGAGAGTCTCTTTACCAAGCTCTTCGTAAACTCTCCTGGTCTTAGTCTCCAGGGGAACGAGTGCGATCTGGATCAAATAATTGCCTTCAGCCAATCCTGTGGCTTCTATATCAAGGCTTAAGTAGGCCGCCATAGTGTGGTCTCTCCCTAAAATTAACGCTTAGTCTCAACAATTAACACGTGGTTAGCCTCATGAAAAAGTTAATCTGACGAATTAACGAATGAATATATTGATTGATCCGCTTCCGAGAATCCCATTGATCTGGGAAAAATTAGGTTTACCGTTAATAAAGATTCAAATTCACGGGGGAAATGAAATGCGAATCCTAATCTCTCTCTGCTTCCTGCCTGCTTTAGCCTTTGCAGTTCAAGAATATGAATACGTAAGACTTCCCGCGTCGAGACTGAATGAAAGTTTCCAGAAGGAGAACGGTTTTATTCGTGACCATAAATACAGTAAGACCTTTGCTTTTGGATACCTTCCCAAAGGGAGCCCGGCGCTGCGAGAGAATGAAGACAAGTCAGGGATAACGAAACTTGATACTTGGGAATGGGCCCGCCACGATCACGATACGGAAACTTTAAAACGCCTCCCCGAACCCAAGCCATCTGCTGACATTTACGAAGATTTTCACACTTATGACACTCTGACTAACGAGGTTCAGGCGCTGGCAAAAGACTTTCCTAATTTGGTCACTTTGGAATCTGCTGGAAAGTCCGTTGAAGGACGCGATCTGTGGTTATTAAGACTGACCAGCCACAAACTTGCAGACCCCAACAAACCAAAGCTTCTTTATATCTCTTCGATGCACGGCGATGAAGTCACAGGCAAAGAGATGCTCATCTATTTGGCCAGAGAGCTTTTAAACCAATACGGAAAAGACCCTCGCCTGACGACGCTTATGGATAACGCTGAAATATTTTTGATGCCTTCAATGAATCCCGACGGAACCGAAAGACGGCAGCGCTGGAACGCCAACGGAGCCGATCTGAATCGCAATTTCCCTGAGATGAGTGAAGAAGCCTTCTCGCTAAATGGACGCGAGGTAGAAACGAAGGCATTGATGGAACTTCATCGGAACCACCGCTTTTTGGTCTCGTTGAATTTTCATGGCGGTTCCCTCTGCGTAAACCTCCCTTGGGATCATAAGCAAAATAGTGGGTCTGGCATATTTGGAGATGATCGGCTCATCTCAACCCTGGGAAAAGAATACGCCCGGGCCAATAAACCGATGGGCAATGCGAATTTTGGCACCTTTGTGAACGGGGTTACCTACGGTTATGAATGGTACCAGGTACTTGGAGGCATGCAGGACTGGTCGTCTTATTTTAGGGACTCCAATCACGCTACCCTTGAAATCTCTAATACCAAGTGGCCTTCGGGGAACCAGTTGCCCCAATTCTGGTCAGAAAACCGCGAGTCCCTAATCAAATACCTCGAAGGTGGGCTGGTTGGCCTTCACCTTAAAGTGACTGATTCCTCGGGTAAGCCTATTGCGGACGTCAGCGTGGATGTCGGTACTGCTACAAGAACCCTCAAATACGCCAGTGTGGTGCACCGCACGAGCGTGGCAGGAGACCAACAGGTAACCTTGAAGTCCCCGGGTTACCGGACTAAGACACTCACTTTACCAGCAGAGGCGTTCCATGGAGAATACCGCCTGGTAACTCTTGAATCGCAAATGAGGGTAAGTGAAAGAGCTGGATCTACACGGAAAAAAAGTCCTTGAAGCCGAGGGCATCTTTTTTGAATTTTTGAATTCCTCAAGACTGAAGAAAGAGCTTGAGGTAATCTGCTTAATTACCGGTACAGGCATGATTCGAGAACGGCTCTTGGCACTGTGTCAGGAGCATGACCTTTATCATTATTCCCCGCTGGCAAATCGCGGGTGTGTGGTTATCGAGTTTGAATGAGTAGCCTTTCCCACCAGCTTTCTATTGCCTCTTCCGACACCGAGGTAATTGCTCCTTACTTTGATGAAAAGTACCATGCGGCTATTGCGCGTTTACGCAGCAGTCCTGAGCTCCCTCTACTGGTAAAACACAACTTTCCCAAAGTAGATTTCTCGGCCTTTGTGGAATATATCTCTGGCCTCCGTGACGTTGATGATTTCCAGGCCAAGGTCATTTTTCTTGCCGTAAAAAGCCTGGTTAAGCACAGCATGACAGGGTTTACTGCCGGTGGCTGGGAAACCTTAGAGACAAAACAAACCTATCTTTTTTTATCCAATCATAGGGACATCATCTGTGATCCATCCGTTTTTAGCTGGGCCGGAAGTCTCCAAAATCGCCGAACCCCGCAAATCTGTCTCGGCGACAATCTATTGCTTAACCCCTTCATCACAGACCTCATCAAGGTAAATAAGGGGGTTACCGTAAAGCGAAATCTGACTCAGCGAGAGTTGTTACGCTGGTCGAAAGTGCTTTCTGGGTACCTCAGAAACGTCGTTGAAAAAGGGGCTGACTCTGTCTGGCTCGCTCACCGTGAGGGGCGCAGCAAAGATGGTTTTGATAAAACCAACCCTGGCGTTTTAAAAATGCTGCACCTTTCAAATCGCCAAGACACGGCAGAATCTTTTCGATCGCTTCGACTTGCCACTACAACCATCTCCTACGAGTGGGATCCCCTGGATGCCTGGAAAGCCTGGGAAATTTACTGGACAGAAAAAAACGGCTCCTACGTGAAAAAAAAAGGCGAAGATTACAACAGCATGAGCCTTGGGATCCGAGGAGCCAAGGGCAAGGTACATCTGCAAGTAGGCGCGCCCATTTCCGAAGGTATCTATTCGAGCATGGAAAAGCTGAGTCGCCCTGAAGCATTTGAATTGCTAGCGGGGGAAATTGATCGAAAAATTGCAACCGACTACCACCTGTGGCCATCGCATTGGATCTCCTACGATATCGTGAAAAATTCCACGCTTGGTACAAAATACTATTCAGAAAAAGAAAAGGCCGATTTTCTCGTCCGCGTGGAGACTCAGCTAAACCAACTACCGGCCGGGGATTGGGACCGAAAAAAAATGAAAGAGTTGGTGCTGCTCAGCTATGCCAACTCCACAGAAAACTCTCTTCCGTATCTTAAAACTTAGGGAGCCAACCGCTCCTGAACCCAAACATTTCCCTCTTTACGATAGGAGGTTCGATCATGAAGTCGGCTCTCCCTACCCTGCCAAAACTCGAAATGATAAGGAATCAGGCGAAAGCCTCCCCAAAAATGAGGTAAAGGCAATTCCACTCTGTTCACAAACTTTTCTTCAACTTCCTTGGCTAGGCCTTCCAGGGTTTTGCGATCGGCGATCCTTTGGCTTTGGGGAGAGGCCCAAGCCGAGATCTGGCTCGAACGCGGCCGAGAGAGAAAGTAAGCGAGCGAATCTTGCTCAGAGCAGCGAACCACAGTACCGTCAACCCTGACCTGACGATCGAGCTCCTTCCAGTGAAGACAAACCGACGCCCTTGGATTCTGAGCGAGCTCTCGTGCTTTACGACTCTCATAATTGGTAAAAAAGAAAAGACCGTCGACACTGAGCTTTCGCAACAGCACCATTCGCACCGACGGCGTTCCCTCAACCGTGGACGTGGCCAGAGCCATAGCGTTGGGCTCTTTGATCGCAGCCTTGCTGACATCAATCAGCCACTTCTGCATCAGAATAAGGGGATCGGACGGCAATTTAGAGTCGTCCATTTCACCTCCCTCATAGGGTACTCGACTCTTTAAAATATCCTCTGTGTCAGACATACGTTGCTCGCTTTCGGTTTCCTCCCTTCTAACCGGTCTTAGGGAATGAATTCAAACCCCGCCGCGGAAAGAAAGGGGGAAAGACAGGAAACTGCCAGGAAAAGGCTCTAGGATTGCCTCGTGATAACTAACCGGGCTATAAGTTAACCTTCACTTTAGGATTCAGGAAGTTTTGATGATCTCGCGTCTCAACAGCGGAAAGCTGAAAACCTGGCTTTTTTATTTGGTCATGCTGGCCGGGACGATCGGCATCTTCCTTGCTATTAACCACGAGGGGAAAAAGCTTACCGACCCCGAGCTAATCGCCCGTGTTTCAGGCTTGGTCGCCCACGAACAGATCAATCATCTCCTTCAGATCCTAATTGCGTTGTCCGTTGTTATTGTGACGGCCAGAGCCATGGGAGCTATCTTCAAGCTACTGGGACAACCTCCTGTTATAGGGGAGGTAGTTGGTGGCCTCTTGCTCGGCCCTTCATTTTTGGGAACTGTCTTTCCTGACGCCTATCATTTTCTTTTGCCTCCTGCGGCGGCCCCTTTTCTTGGGCTTATTGCCCAGCTGGGTGTGATTTTTTATATGTTTGTGGTCGGGCTCGAACTGGATCTTAAAGTGTTGCGCCGTAGCGGGCATGCCACACTTGCCATTTCTCACGCGAGCATCGCTTTCCCTTTTCTTTTGGGAGCAACTCTGGCCTTAGTCATCTACAAACGAATGAGTCGGCCCGAGGTCAGTTTCACTAGCTTCGCTCTCTTTCTCGGCGTTTCGATGTCGATCACAGCCTTTCCTGTATTGGCTCGTATTCTCACGGATAAAAAAATCAACCGCTCCAAGATGGGAGCCATTGCTCTTACGTGTGCTGCTGTCGATGACGTAACGGCGTGGTGCCTTTTAGCTTTCGTGGTAAGTATCTCTCAGGCAAAAATTGGCGGCGCTATCGTGACGATGATTCTCACCGTGGTTTACATCACGGCGATGTTTGTCGTTGGCGGACCGCTTATTCGACGACTCATTCCTTGGCTTGAAAAATTTGATCGCCTGACGGAGGGCGGTATTGCCATTTTTTTTGTGGGCCTACTGCTGTCCGCTCTGGCCACCGAGTTTATAGGAATTCACGCTATCTTTGGGGCCTTTCTCTTAGGTGCAATTACCCCGCATGATAGCCGTGTGGCCAAAGAGCTTACTGATCGCATCGATGACCTAGTGAAGATCATGTTCCTTCCCGCCTTCTTTGCCTTCACTGGCATGCGGACTCAAGTAGGGCTATTGAGCACGTCTGAAGACTGGATCCTCTGCCTCGTCATTATTGCCGTAGCCACCTTCGGAAAGTTTGGGGGAACGATGGCAGCAGCCCGCTTGTCCGGTCTTAATTTGCGAGACTCCGCAGCTCTGGGAATTTTGATGAATACCAGGGGACTCGTTGAACTCATTGTGTTGAACATCGGACTGGATCTAAAAATTATCTCACCACAGCTCTTTACCATGCTGGTGATCATGGCACTGGTAACGACGTTTATGACCTCACCGATCTTCCGATTTATTACCCGCAATCACCCCTGGCAGAACGTCCCCGCTCACAAATAGTGGCCAGTTAAGAACCATTGAAATTATTGAAGTTTTTGCCATTGCCGTAGGCATCCCTTTTGCAGTTTCTAAGGGGACAACCTTGTGAGGACTCAACTAAGATGAAGCAACTACAGGTACTTATCGTCGCCCTTAATCTCTTTGGAACTGCCTACGCAAAAGACGCTCTTTACGTCTTGGTCACCCCAAAAACGAGCCAGGTGCCCGTAGTTTCCTGCAAAGTGCAGTCAGAATCCGAGCCTCCCAAAGTGGAAAATGATGTTCTCAAACTAAAGGCGACCGTCAGCGGGTATATGGGCCCAGTGACCTGGCGGATCCCCATCTATCAGGGGAAAAACGGAGAAAACGATATCGCGGTAAATCGCATAGGCTCATTAACTCCTGACCAAGATGGCAGTTTTCCCATCGAGCTTTTCTCTGACGATGTCATTAAGGCCAGTATGAAGGACAGACTCTACTTAGAAGTCCGCACCCAACGGGGAGAAGTTGCCCGCTGCGATATGTCCCTCGAAGCGCCTCGCCGCGCAACGGCCAGTCTGCCCGATCAGGAGTTGCTTATCGTAAACGGAGAGGTTAGCCGGTAATTTCCTTTCCTGTTTCCTAAGAGCGAATAAATCGGGGATAAGTGGTTATGAACGATCATTACCCGCCCATCGGCATTTTAAGCACCTGCTTTACGGAGAAGTTTGGCATCCCTAGACAGTCATTGATGATAACCGAAGCGCGCGGCGTGCTGAAATTAAATCCCGATCCCGCCTACCGAGCGGCCCTCAATCACTTAGAAAAGTTTAGTCACGTGTGGCTGATCTTTGTTTTTCACCAAAACGGCGACAGGGCCTGGCGCCCGACAATCGATCCGCCTCGAGTAGGTGCCCCCAAAGCGATGGGAGTCTTTGCCTCGCGCTCTCCCCACCGCCCTAATCCGATTGGCCTATCCGCCGTGAAGCTCGACCGCATCGATTTTGAGGCAAGCGGGGGAATTGAAATACACATCAGTGGGGTGGACCTCTTAGACGGCACCCCCGTACTCGACATTAAGCCCTATCTGCCATTTGCCGACCAAATCCCCGATGCGAATGGGGGTTGGGCGCAAGAGGAGATCGTTCGATACCCGGTCGAGTTTTCAACAAATAGCCTTAATACCCTCGAAAGCGCCTTAGAAAGTCACCCGAAACTCCAATTACTCATTCAGCAGATGCTGGAGTGGGACCCTAGGCCCACCTCCCAAAGAGAGGCTAACCCCATGGCCAACATTGAGTCTGAGGGGAAGCGCTTTGCCTTTAGAGTTCTAGAATTTGATGTCCATTGGGAGGTCCGAAAAGGCGGTGCCTTTGTGGCAGAAATTGTGGCCTTAAAGCCTATTTCTCCGAAAACCGTTTAGCCGCAGCAGGACACAGTACTTTACAAGGTGCCCGTCCTTTGGAATAGTCCGGGGTTCCAACAATTTCCGTTCCCGGGTAGCTCAGTTGGTAGAGCAAGCGGCTGTTAACCGCTTTGTCGGGGGTTCGAGCCCCTCCCCGGGAGCCATAATAAAGGAATCACTTCTTCGGAGGTGGTTCCTTTTTTTGTTTTAGCGCGACTGATCTCTCAGGCCTTCAGGCCTGGGAGTCTCAACCACATTAGCTCACCCGGACCTTAGGCCCATGTGCGCGGTAATGAACAACGCTGAGACTCCCGGACCTACGGTCCGAGAGATCCCTGCAAACCTCGGTTTCTGCCCCTCTCCCCTTTGCCTGTATTCCAGTCGAATTCGTCTACAACTTCTCCTCAGGCAAACCCGCTAAGCGGTCACCGAAAGAGTACGGAATTCCCCTCATTCTAGAAAACTCGGCTATTTTGGCCCACTTGAACCCACCCACTACTCTGGCCCTAACCTTGCTCTAATAATCAGCACCATCTTTTTCGAAATAATCTCCGGGGGGGGAATATGCAGAAAATTTCAAGCGCCGTGATCCTATCGATTTTGTTTGGCGGACACATTGCCAATGCCCAGTGTGGAAACGGACGAACTTGTGGGATTGCGCAACCCGTTGGCAACGGCCGTGTTATCAATCCGGTCAATCCCAATGAAAATGGCCTTCAAGGGCAAGGCTTAGGTCAGGCCTCGGGCACTGTAGGTACGGGAGTATTTAATCCTAATGGCGACCCGGCCACCCGAATCGTCAACTTCGACCAGTTCAATCGGCCCGTATCCGCTGTCGTGCTTGATGCTTCAAGAAATACCATTGCGACAACCAACCGATTCACTAGTAATGGGGATCCTATTTTTGATACGAATACCGGACTAAGTAGAAATGGAATGCAAAGACTTTCGCCTGTGGCCTCCGGTTCCGCACAACTCCCCTCAGGAACCCGTTTGCCAGACGCTTCGCTTGAACAACGGACACTGTCCGATGGAACCCAAGGTTGGGTTCAAACACGGCCCGGACAAACTCCACAAGTCATTGAAGCTGTCACAGGTAATGGAACCGCTTTTCAAAATGTAAATGGGCTACTTACCCCGGTTCAAGCCGTTCCCGGAGATCTTATCGTTCGTGATGCCGCAGGACGCGCCATAATGGTCAATTCGACGATCGCTTCAGAACTTTTAAAAAAGTACCAAGCCTTGTCGGCTGAGGAACGCACCCGTATGGATGCGCAACGTGGGGGTTCCACGATTTTAGTCGACAGCGTGGTTGCTCGACAAAGACAGGTATTAGCCAGTACCGCCACCGCAGACAACCGCTCACCGTCTTCAACCTCGGGCAGTCACAACAATCCCCCGGCTGGTGGGGGGAGCAGAACTACGGATCCCACGGCTCCTAATGCCTGGGATACGTTTAAAACAAAATTTGAGGCGGCAAAAATACCCGAAGGTAAAACTTTGGATGACTACATCAAAGACAAAGCTGAACCGGAAATTGATCCTAACACGGCAGGATTTGACCTGAGCTGTGTATCCAGTCTCAATAAAAGCGTGAAAGAGCCAATGACTCTTTTTCTCAAAAGAGTGAAAGATCCTTTGACAGAAAAATGGATTTCTAAAATTCGACTCGACGCTGGAAAAATTGAATTAGAGAAAGCGGAGCTCGAAAAGAATCAAGACCGCGAGACGCTAATGGCAAACGATACGGAACGCGCAAGCTTGCACGGCAACCGTAAGATCTTTCCGGTAGATATCGACTACGATCTAAAAACCATTCAAGTTGACAGCAGTGAACCCAAAATCTGGGTAAAGGTAACCGCCAAAGTGGGGAATGATAAATTTGATTACCTCTGCGGCTCGTTAGTTCCCAGAAAACTAGCAAATCCGGTGAAGCCACCAGAACCCGGAATGGTTGACCCTAAATCCCCAAAGAATGGTGATTTAAAGGAAGATGCCCCTGAAAAAGATAGAACTCAGATAAGCGCAAAGTCGGCTGGCGCCAAATTACCTGCTCTGCTTGGAAAGTGCGCCAAATGCCATGGAGCCGACGGCAGTGAAAAAGAGGCGTTCTCAATCAGAGCAAACAGCGTCTCGTTTCCCAGCGACAGTTCGGTAGCGGACCAGCTAGAAATGACAAAGGCCGTGGACCTCATGGTGGCCAAAAAACTCGGCGGCAATGCAACAAAAGAGGAAGTAGCCGAGCTTAAATTTTGGCTCACCACTATTAATAAGTAACGAATTTGAAAAAATATCTCCAATGGCGAGAGGCCTGGCGAACAGGTCTGATGATTATGCTTCTGGCCGTCACCACCTGGGCGGCCGATCTCTGCCCAGTATTTCTCGCTCACATCGCCGTTAGTGAACATGAAAGTAAAATAACCGAGTTGGTGGCAAGAAAAAGCTTTGCCCAATTTCATGGTTCCGCTGAGGTAAAACCAATCGTCGATGCCATCGCAACTCTTGGAAGTATTGATTTTAATAAATCCTTCCAACTCTCAGGAAACGCTCGGGAAGAAAATGAGGTTTTAATCATTCGACTCACCGGTATCGGGCCACGGTTAGGAACTCCCTTGCCACCCATGGGCAAAGGGGAACTCAAAGGAGTCATGGCTGGCCATATCACTCCCTACGTTCGCAATGGCATCCCTAAAGCGACTATGATCAAAGCCCTAACCGCTGTGATTGAGGGGGTAAATAAACGACTGGCGGCCAATCCCCAATTGAAAAAAGTACGTTTTGAGACCATCGACGTGGCAAATTATCACCTCAAAACGATGCTCACTGAAAAGCTGGGCTTTAGTTTTCTTTACTCAAGAACTATTGGACTTGCAGAATCGGCCAATACCTATGATCTCGAAATTAAGCTCGCTCCGCCGCAAGGCGAATAAATCGATTGGAACTCCCAGGCCTAACGGACTAAGAGACCTAGCCGCCGAGCGATTTTAGAAACTCTTCTTTAGGTACCAAGTAGTTCAGTCGTGCGTTGCTTTTTATTACGCCTGCGTTTCGCTTGGCGTCGGGACCGCTTCCCCAAAAAAGATCGGCTCTTCCCGTTCCCCGAATTGCTCCGCCTGTGTCCTCATCGATTACGAAGCGGGTAATCTTGTCATATTTTGTGGGCACTTCAGCCGTCTCATTCTCCCAGGCCGGCTTATCAAACTCTAAAACAGCCAATGCCCCTTTGGGAAAGTAGCGCGGATCGGTGGCAATCGTGCGCCCCGCCGTAGTTCGTGAACCAAAAAACGTAACCGGGTCCCCTTCTCGTTCCTTAAAAAAAACGTAACTTGGGTTTTTAAAAAGGTAGGAACGGCTCTGCTCCGGCGGCATGCCCTGCAAAGCCCGTTCAATGCTTTGTAGGGTCATCTGGTCTTTGGGAATGAGCCCGGTCATAAACTTTCCGATAGATTCATAGCGATGCCCGTTCTGCTCGGAATACCCTATGCGAAGCCTCGTGTTGTCTGGAAAAAGAACGGTGCCCGATCCTTGAACCTGCATAAAAAAGGCGTCTAGCGGCGTGAGATAGGCCAATTCTAGCCCTCGTTTAGACAATACCCCTTTGGCGTCAATCTCTTCGCGGTTAAAGTAGGGAACCAACTGCAACTTCCCCGGAGGATAGCCCAAGGGAACCAAACGGCCGCGCATGGGTCCCATCTCAGGACAAGCTTTTTCAAACTCTTTTAGGGCCACTTCGATAAGATCGGCCGGTGCCTGATAAACGGGCTGAGAAAACTTTTCTGTCTTAGTTCGAGAGCCAGGAATCACTGGCTCGTAGTAACTGGTTAAAAAGATTTCTCCCCAACCCTCATTTCCATAAACTTCAAGGGACTCAAACCGAGCGGCCAACCACGAATGCAGCACGTCTTGATTGGGCTTAGTATTTAAAAAATCGGCAAACTGTTGAAGTGCCGTCGCGTAGAGATCACGGCGAATTTTGCGCTCACCAAAGGTGATGAGGGCCTGCCCTTTGGCCTGTGCCTGGGACTGAGATTGGTGGATG
The DNA here is from genome assembly GCA_043776735.1 of Deltaproteobacteria bacterium. Classification (GTDB taxonomy): domain Bacteria; phylum Bdellovibrionota; class FAC87; order UBA2466; family UBA2466; genus JBGSST01. The sequence continues at coordinate 12,485 of JAYVQZ010000513.1, forward strand.
GAAATTTGGCTTTTAAGCCCTGTGACTAGGCTATCCAAAGAGAGGTCGTCAGAGATTTTGGGAAAGCCTGATGGACGCATTGCCCCTTCACGCCCCTTAACCACAGCACGGCCGCCGCAACCAGACAATAGGAGAACAAAGGAAAAAATGGCGAAATAGGATCTCAAAGTAGGACTTAGTTTATCTCGACTTAAGGCACGGCGCCACTTTGAACAAAGGCTAACAATTGTGCTTTTTCCTCACCGGTAATCGTGGTGGGGGGCTTTGGCATTGTGCCGTTATTCAGTTTGTTCAGCGCTTTAGCCGCCGTGATCGAGATACCATTTGTCGCGTGGCAGTTCATGCACTTAATGGCAAAGAGCTGTCCGCCATTGGCGCTTGTGCTCGAAGAAGTCCCTGCCGCCGGGGGAATCACAGCCCCAGGGGGAATACTGGCTTGAATCAATCCGCCGTCTGCGGCCAACCCACCTTGTGCTCCAGGAGCGACCCCGCCGCCTCCATAAGATCCTATGCCGCCAGCTCCCGCACGACCCACATTGCAGGCGCTCAGCACATTGCTTAAATTGTTAGAGCCATTGACTCCGTAACTGAACGAACGGCCGTCGGAGCCCAATCCTGTGCTGTGAATTCCGCCGTCAACAACTTCAGCCGAAGACGACAACATCACAAAAAGAAAGAGAAACGCGGATGCTTTTACTGCCCAAAGGCCTTGGTTGCTCATAGGAAGACTCCACAAACATTCAGCTACTGCACGACGCTACTAAAGCTAGTTCCTAATAGAGGCTGCAACGAAAGGGCCATTGCCGAGGAAGGAATGGCAGGATGTGTTCCCTGGGAGGGCGCTCGGGTAGTGAGCCAATTGAACTAGAACGCTGACTACAGAAAGAGTGCGGCCACACGGAGTCTGCATCCACGAGCGACAAAAAGCGTCACCGGGGTGCCTAACAGCTAGAGGGATCTCTCAGGCAGAAGGCCGGGGAATCTCAACCGTGCTTGCTATTACGGTCGTCCGAGAGATTCACCGACTGAGATTGCCATCGCCTCCCCTGCGGGGACTTGTGACAAATCGTGAGAACTGATCTCTCGTGCCAAAGGCCTGGGAGTCTGAACCGCGCGAGTTAGCGCGCAACGATTTCTAGTGGAACTTCAAAATTTAAAGTCTTGGGGAAAAAACAGGTCTTCTCGTTGCAAGCCTGATAACGAAGACGACCCTTCCAGGGGAATTTATTGGGAATCACTTTACCTGGCGTCGTTACGGGGACTTTGATCTCCACAACACCGTCATAAGTGGCGATCTCTGTAGAAGAACCCTCCAGCTTATAGAGTTTCCCTTTGGGATAACGGGGAGGAGACACCTCAAAGTTATTTGCCGAGGGTAGTTGAAGGGTCGTGGCGATCAGTTGCGCATTTGAGGCCGGATTGGCCTGGATGTGAAACCCGTGGGCTACCTTAAATTTAAGCACCAGAGATGTCTCTGACTTGGGGCCCAGTTTGGTCGGAT